>CAZUCH010000287.1:1498-4820 GCA_964619045.1 uncultured Planctomycetales bacterium
AAGTCGCGTCGAACGATGACACTCGACTCATACGCCTTCTCGCCGCCGGCCTCGTGCGCGCTGGTCTCGAAAACTACCAGACTGTTGCGATAGAAGAGCAGCAGGTCGCTACGGCCCAGCGCGTCCTCGCTGTTGCCATAGTAGAGCGTGATCCCGCGGCCCGGGTCATCCGGGTGATGCACGGTACAGAGCACCGATTGACCCGGCTGGTCATAATCCTGGCCGTCGATCTGGAAGCCGGCCTCAGTCCATACGATCGGGCAATCGGTCCGAGAAAGCAGTGATTGCACGCGCGCGTCGCGCACGGCATCCCCGAGGATCAGGAGCGACTGTTTGGCCAGCGCATCGGCCGCCACATCGGCGCCGCCGGTGCGTGTTACGTCGCCCGGCTCCTTGCCGGCGCTAAAACGCTCGATCACCGTCTGATAGAAGGGCGACAACTCGCCCGCCGGCTCGACAATCAACAGCTCGCCACCAGCCAGCGTCGTGGCCGTAGTAGGCATGGTCTCGCTGGGTTGCAGTCGGCGGAAGACGTGGAAGTCCGGGTCGAGAACCACCGATGTCGGCGCCACATCGAGCGGTATCTTGACGTTCGCGATCGTCTTGTCGATCTCGACGACCACATCCTCGTGCGAGCCGTCATCGCGGACGATTCGTAGTGGGACCGCCAACTCGAACGCGGTCTCGCCCTGATCCAGCGCAACTGTCAATGTGCCGTTCGCGGCGTTCCAGGTCGCGGACCGCATGCTCAGGCTCGGAGCCCCGGACCCGCGCACCCACTCGCGGAAGAATCGGTCGAGCCGCACGCCGCCCCGCTGCTCGAACAACGTCTGAAAAGTCCCCCAGTTGGCGTACTTTCCGGTGTACTCGGCGCTGAGCTGACGCATGGCCGCCCAGAAGTTGTCCTGGCCGATCTTGCGGGCCACCATGTGAAACACCACCGCCCCTTTGTTGTAGCCGATACTACGACCGGCACCCTCGTCCCGCCCGAAAGTGTCCAAGGGTCGGTCATCCTTCGGCTCCAGGAGGCTGAACGTCGCACAAGCGTTGCGGCGATACTCGCGGGCACCCGCCTCCTCGCCGTCAAGTATGTAGCCGTAGTGGTTGGTGGCGTAGCTCGTGATCGCCTCGCACCAGTTGCCATCGGACGGATCGACGTAAATGCTATTGCCCCACCAGGCATGAAGAATCTCGTGATCGAGCATGCCGTGGCGCAGCGCGCGCGGTCCCATCTGAATCAGACGCGCATCGAGCAGCGTGAACTCCGGGAAGGCAAACCCCGAGCTGAAGAAATTCTCCACGATCGTGAACGTGTCGAACGGATAGGGGCCGATCAGCGGCTCATAGCGCTCCAGATAACCGGCCGCCGCACCGAGGAAAACGCCCGTATTCCGCTCCATGCGTTGACGGGCCTCCGGATTGTCGGGCCGCGCGTAGTGCAGTGCCAGTCGGCGATTGCCGGCGTTGGTGGTCTTCGCCTGGTGGTCGCCACCAACCAGCACGAGTCCGTCCAGCGGGTACTTGCTGTGCCACACCAGACGACCCGTTCGCTCACTGTCCGCAGCATCGAACGCGGCCCCCGCGACCAGCGTCAGACCGTCAACCGGGTCCACGGTCAGGCTGTAATCGGCCAACTCTCCGCGCGGCGGCTCATCCGGATCGTGGTACGGCGACGGATACCACCCACCGCTCGGCTCGAGGTAGATGCCATCCGCGCCGATGTGGGCGGCCATTGCGAAGTTGTGAATCTGCCCTGGTTTCTCACCCGCCTGCACGTCCTGAACCAGTTTGCCTCCATAGCGAAACGTCAGCGTACACTGCTCGTCGACCCCGGCGAGAACCACGCGGTGGATAACCAGTAGCGGCGTCTCGTCCGGGTCATCATCCGACTCGACCGGGCGTACGGCGTGCTCCGTGAGCTCGGCCCCCGCGCAGGTCACGTCCTCGATTGTCAGCGCCCGATTCAGAGCGAAATCGACCTCGATCGGCCCATGCCCGACGGTGCGGTGCAGAGTTACGGCGGTGACCCCCTGAAGCGTATGCTCGGCGGGGTCTAGTTGCACGCTGATGTCATAGGCGCCGACTCGCGCGCCGCCGCCGGCACAGCCGCACAGACATCCCAGGGCGCAGCACGTCAGCAGAACAGCAACCGAAGCGAATGTGTGAGAGCGATGGTGATGCATTTGATGGTCTCCGCTTGTTTCGTGAGCGTGGGAGTCGGACCGCTGCTTACGGTGTCAGCCCTTCTTCTTGACCTTGGCCCACGTGTCTCTCAGCGTCGCCGTGCGGTTGAACACCAGCGCGTCGGGCTTCGAATCCGGATCCACGCAGAAGTAGCCCAGCCGCTCGAACTGGTAACGTCGCCCCGCCGGGGCCGTGGCCACGCTAGGCTCAACCCGGCCCGACTTGAGCACAGTGAGCGAATCGGGATTCAGATTAGCCTGATAGTCCTGCCCATCCTCGACATCCAGCGGATTCGCCTTGCTGAACAGATGGTCGTATTGCCGCACTTCAACCGGGAGTGAGTGCTCGGCGGATACCCAGTGCAGCGTCCCCTTGACCTTGCGGCCGTCGGGCGCGTCGCCGCCCCGCGTGGCCGGATCATACGTGCAGTGCAGCTCGACGATCTCGCCGTTGTCGTCCTTGACCACGTCCGTGCAGGTCACGAAGTAGGCGTAACGCAGCCGCACTTCGCGACCAGGCGCCAGACGGAAGAACTTGCGCGGCGGCTCTTCCATAAAATCGTCCCGCTCGATGTACAGCACCCGCGAGAACGGCACCGTACGCGTGCCGGCGGACGGGTCTTCTGGGTTGTTGATCGCCTCCAGCTCGTCAACTTGGCCTTCGGGGTAGTTGTCGATGACCACGCGCAGGGGGTTGAGCACGCCCATCACGCGCTGGGAGAGTTTGTTGAGTTCGGCCCGCACGCAGTGCTCCAGCAGCGCGATCTCGATCACGCCGTCGAACTTGGCGACGCCGATTCGCTTGCAGAACTCGCGGATCGCCCCGGGGGTGTAGCCCCGGCGACGCATCCCGGAGATAGTGGGCATGCGCGGATCGTCCCAACCGTGTACATGACCCTGCTCGACCAGTTCGAGCAGCTTGCGCTTGCTCATCACCGTGTAATTGAGGTTGAGTCGGGCAAACTCGATCTGCTGTGGGTGCGCGATCGGCTCGGCGGCGGCTTCGTTGATCGCGTCGATGAACCAGTCGTACAACGGGCGGTGGTTCTCGAATTCGAGCGTGCAAATCGAGTGCGTGATGCCCTCGATCGAGTCCTCGAGCCCGTGCGCCCAGTCGTACATCGGATAGATGCACCACT
>CAZUCH010000288.1:0-4790 GCA_964619045.1 uncultured Planctomycetales bacterium
GAGGCCCAGCATGTGCTGCTGGGCATCGACAACCGGTGCAGCGAAGTATCGCCGCTTTCCGAGCTCTTGTGCCGCCTCCGTGCTGTCCATGAAGCAATCGAGCGTGAACACGTCGGCCTTCGCAATCGATTCGAGTGACGCCTGCTCGTCGGCGAGAATAAGATCTCGCATGTTGATCACCCCGACCAATCGTTCGTCGGCATTAACGACATAGGCGTACGAAGCGGGGTATCGTTGCGAACCGAGTTTGCGTATTCGCCGTATCGCGTCTCGTACGCGCTCATCCTCCCGAAACGACAGATAATCCGTTTGCATGATGCGGCCGACGCTTCCCTCCGGGTAAACCAACAACTCCCGGGCTTCGTCCTTTAGTTTCTTCGAGGCATGCGGCAAGAGCCGCTCCAGCGCGTCCGGTGGCAGTCTCATCAAGAGGGACGCGGCCCGCTTGGGCTCCATAGTCCGCACGACGGCTTTGAAGCTCGCGGGCTCCATATCCTTGACGAGCGCGGCCGCAAAATTCAGCTGGAGGTGTGGCAGAATCAGCGCTGTAAGCTCGTGCGGGAGGGCGCTGACGATTCCAGCCGCTTCGGCCTCCGGCAGCGCTTCGACGGCACGTGTCGCCGCGCGTACGTCATTCCGAATGAGCGTCTGAAGAAGAGGTGTGAGCGGGTTATCCACCGCAGTTGGTACCATGGCAAGTGCTCCCTAGCGTCCTACGTGGCCAGCGGGTTCTTCTGTC
Organism: uncultured Planctomycetales bacterium; assembly: GCA_964619045.1. Lineage (GTDB taxonomy): Bacteria > Planctomycetota > Phycisphaerae > UBA1845 > Fen-1342 > JANQFV01. Next base: position 740 of record CAZUCH010000288.1, read on the forward strand.
GTTGAAACGAGCCCAGCGGACTGCCGGTTGGGCTACGGCCGTCGCTTGATCTCCTTGCGCCTCACGAGTCGTTGCCCACGGCGCATCGTATCCTCACACGCGTGAAGCCATCGCGCGCGCAGTTCCTGCTCAAGCTCCTCCAGGTTCTTCCCGCACGTGGTCACGCAGATTTGTCCACCGGCTTTGTGGCGGTGCCCGCCACAGTGCCCCAGCCCGCGCAGAACGTGATTCAGGAGAGCTAACGCCGTGCGCGCATCGCCCTTGGATCTGGCGGAGAAGAGGAAGTCGTCTCCGAGCCTGCCGCCGCAAAGGACACACTGGAGCCCCTCGCAGCGGATAAGTAGATCAGCAAACTCGCCCACGATTTCCGGCGCCGAAATTCGAGGCAGGAAACACAGCGCCGAGTCTGAGTAAACGAGCACGCTCTCCAGGCTCAGCAGTAGCTCCTCGTAATAGTGCCGTGGGAGCGGTGGATTCTCGATCTCAGAGAGCAGATCGTAATCTGCGGAGCCGGAGAGCCAGCGCAGAGCAGAATGGTCGAGTCGTGAAAGAGCCTTGTGCGCCCCAATCATCTCGGTACGAATGGCATAGGCAAGGGCGGTGGCCATCTCAGAGGAGGGTTCCAAGTGTTGCTCGCGCAGGTACTCGGCTGAAATGCTCGCAGAAGCCGTCACTTTCGGTCGCACATCACGGAACGGGATTCGAAAGCCGTCTCCCTTCGATTCATGGTGGTCAATGACCGCAGTCGGCGCTTTGCGACCGCCGAGAAGATGATTGAACGATCCCGGCGAGCAGTCGACCAGCACTGTGGCCACATGTGTATCCGGAGTTACTTCGTCGATGAGTTCGAGCGGAGGTTGAAGAAGTCTGACAAACTGGCGGTTTTCGGCGCGGAGAATCGGCCCACGGCCAAGCAGGCGCACAGGCTTGTGCAGCCGCCGGCGTATGAGTGTCAGTATCGCCCACCCCGTGGCAATGGCGTCCGGATCCGGATTGTTGTGCATAATGACCATGGTCTCGCGGTATTCGCCGAGAACGCTGAGCAACCGGTCGGAGCGTTTCACTCTCTTGCCTGGCATCACTACAATTCCCTACTCTTTGAAGCTCGTGCGACGCTTATCACGTCGTGTGCCGCCGCGCCCGAAGGCCGCGCGCGGGGTAACCGGCCGCCGGCTACGGCGCGTTGCCCAGACCGGTTGTTTCGGTGGCGACACTCAGTTTCACGCTAACGTCCGATGGCTGATCGGTCGCGAGCCGCATGTGCTGAGGCACGACGAGCTTGGCTTTGAGTTCAGCGCCGTCCGTCAGACGGCTGAGTTCGATCGGCTCCGTGTAGATCTTCGTTGTGGACGACTTGAACGACCGCCATACGAATACCTGCACTTCGTCGGGGATGACCTGGACTTCCCGTTGCCTCAACTCGCGCGGCAGTCGCCCCTCGGTCCGTGGTGCGACAGACACACGGGCGCCGACCCAAGAATGGACGCCGAACGAGACAACCCGGGGCATCGAGCGGAAGAGCGCCAAGTTGGACGGCAGTTTAACGTAAGAGTCGTCGATGGCAAACTGTTGTGAACCCTCTGCGAGGTTACTGAGGTCAAGCGATACCTTGAGCGTGCTGGGGGCAAGCAGGTTGAACGCGCGCTCATAACCGGTCAACGTCAACCGGGCCTCCGTCGGGGCTGAGTCGTCAATGTCCATTGCGTCCGACAGATTGCGGTATTCAATCGGCACGACGAACGTCTTTTGGACGATTTCGGCTTCGAAGCTGATGAGAAACCAGGCGACGCAGGCTACCACAACAGCGGCCAGCTTCAGTCCGGAGTTTTCGACAAGCAACCGCCGCCGACCATCCGTCGCGTCCCGAGGCCGCACAGGTCGCGTAAAACGATCCAGGCGCTGCTTGAGCTCCACGGGCGAATCGACCGTCGTCAGTTTCCTGCCCTGTGCGACGCTGACCTCGCCACGTTCTTCGGACACCACCACAACCAGCGCATCGGTGAGTTCAGCAAGGCCCAACGCCGCGCTGTGTCGCGTTCCGCGGGTGCCTATCTCGCTGCTGTTCTCAGATAGCGGCAAGTGCGCGGCAAACTGAGAAATGCGATCTCGGTCAACGATTACTGCGCCATCATGCCCCATGGAGTGCGGGTCAAAGATGCTGTCGAGCAGTGCCTTGCTGATTCGTGCATCGACGGCAACGCTCCCGCGCACGTGCCGGTCGAGGGCTTCCGTACCTCGCACCACCAGCAGAGCTCCGATCTTCTTCTTCGCCAGCTCGAACGCGATCTCCACTAAGATATCAAGATTCGCATTTACTGTGGGAGTGCGGGATCGGGGGAGCTTCCCAAGCGCGGCAAGGCGCGCAAACGATCTGCGCAAATCCTCTTGGAACACTACAATTGCGGCAATCGCGGCGAAGGCCAGGACGGCCTGGAACAACGCAGCGGTCATGTAGAGGTCGAATGTGCGCGCTAACACGTAAACGACGGCGAGAACGCCAATGCCGATGAGAATCTGCCGAGACGCCGTCGATTTGAACCACAGGAAGAACGTGTAAAGAAACAGTGCCACCAGCACGATGTCTGCCGCATCGGCGAACCGGAATGATTGCTGCAGATTCTCGAAGACAGAAGCCATGTGCGTTCCTCTTCCAAAGTGATCAACGGACACGGAAGAACAGGAGCACCCGTCGTATGCTCCGTGCTCCGATACCGTCGCCAGCACGCTCGGCGCCGCCGTGTCCGCAGCGATCACGTGATCACAGTATTCACTCCAGTGCGATTAAGACCCTTCATCAGGCCGGGTCGTTGGTTTCATCTTCTCCTCGGCGCCACGGCGCGCGACGGCCCGCATATCTTCGTCCCGATCCGTTTCGTCAACAATCTCCCTGCCAATGAGCGCCTCGAGTACGTCCTCAAAGCTGACGATGCCGGAAAGGCCACCGTATTCATCGACGACGCCAAGCAGGTGTTGCCGCTGCTTTATGAACTCGTTCAGAAGCAGGTGTCCCGGCGCAGTCTCCGGTACGAAGCCTATCGCTTTGGATAGTGTTTCGACGGTCTCGCCGAATCGATCCGCGGCGAGCGCCGCGACAATGTCATCCTTGAGCACGAAACCGATCCACTTCTCGGGGTCCACACTGTCAAACACGGGCACGCGCGTGTGTTGCCAAGCGGGAGCCACATCCTTGAGTGCGCCCAGAGTCGTGCGCGATGCAACTCGCGTAAGCACCGTGCGTGGCGTCATGATGTCTTTGGCGACGACGTCGTTGAGTCGAAGAACATTCTGGATTAACTCAGCCTCCAGCGGGAGAATGCTGCCCTCTTCCGCGCTGAGTGCCGCGAGATGCCAAACGTCCTCCTCGGAGGCCATCCGGGGTGGCTCGTTGGACCTGAAGATCTGCGTGACGCGCTGCGTGAGCCACACGAGCGGATACAACCCCGTGATCACGGCGTTGAGAGGATGACTCAGGAGTCGCGCCACCGGCCGATTCAAGGCGACGCCGGCTACTTTGGGAATGACCTCAGAAAGGAATAGCACCGCGATCGTGAAGCTCGCGGAGAACCAGATCACAGACCCCGCACCGAGAATCTCCCTGGCCTGCGCCCCCGCAACCGCCGCACCCGCTGTGTTGGCCGCGGTGTTGAGGACCAAGATCGCCGTGATCGGCCGCTCCATGTTCTTCTTGAAGCTCTCAAGGAGCTTTCCCGCCGAGTGGCCACCTTCCACAAGTTGGCGGATATACGGCATGCGGACCGCATACAGCGCAGCCTCGCCCAGCGAACAAAGGGCCGAGACGACCAGGACGACGATGATCGAGGTAATGAGAATTGCCACCGGCTGACTCCTCTATGGCTCGGCTGTCTCGGTCCCGCGAATCGCGCGGTCGGCGACAACTGCTCGTGCGACGTGCACAATCGCCCGCGCCAGATCCGTATCCGACCGGACCGTTGTGCATTTGCCGCCGTGGCACGCTTGCCGTCAGGAGGTATACTTTCCGCGGACACGTTAGACAAACCCGGGTACTGCGCCCAGAGGTCAGCCGAGGAGG
>CAZUCH010000289.1:0-4784 GCA_964619045.1 uncultured Planctomycetales bacterium
TCGGCCAAGACGAAAAAGATGACTTGATATAGTTATTGCATCGCAGACCCTAACCTCGCAACTGGCAGCCCGCGAGCCCGATGAAACTCAATCGTGCCAGCCCAACCGCTCCTCGATCCGGCACAGCACCGTCTCGTACCACGGAGCGTCCAACAGCATGGCATCGATCAACTCATCGAACAACGCCATCAAGCGATTCGTCTCGGCCGCCTCCCAGGCAGCCGAACTCTCGGGCATGTTCGCCAGGTGCTCGGCCGCCGCCAGCCAGCGGGTGATCTCGGCGTGGAACTGTGCGTCCAGCGGCTCCGGATCATCTTCAGGCCTTTCGGCAGGTTCATCCGCGGTCACCGGCTCAGCGGGCGCCGGCGGAGTGGGCACCGGCACCGGCTCGAGAACAAGCGTATCGACGTCCGCCGCCAAATGAACCGTGGATGCGGGCGTGGGTGTTGGTGTGGGCGTGGGCGCCCAATCGACCGCCTGCTCTTCAGCCTGGACCATCTCGGTGGTCGCCAGCGCCTGTTCCAGGGCCGCCAACTCCTCGGTCGCCGCCAAACGAGATATCTGACGCAACTGCTGGCGAGCGGGACCGAAGTCTGGATTCTCGTTCAGCGCAATCTCCAACTGGTGTGCCGCGTCGACATAGCGACCCGAGTCGGTCAGCACCAGCGCGACGTTATAGCGCGCGTCGACCTCCGACCCGACCAGTCGGAAGTTTGTCAGGGCGTCCTCGATCTGGTCCAACTTCACCAGAATCAACCCGTGGTTCATTCGTGCCCGCCGAAACATCGGGTCGAGCTCCAGAGCCCGCGCGAACGCGTCTTCGGCCTCCTCGTAGCGCTCCTCGAGATACAAGCTGAATCCGAGGTTGTTGTGCAATTGGGCTGAGTTGGGCTTCTGGGCAGTCGCCGTGCGAAACTCCTCCGTCGCCTCGGCGTGAAGCCCCAGCTTGTTGAGCGTGACCCCCAAGCGGTTGCGCGCCGCGGTCAGGGTCGGCGTCAACTCCAGCGCGCTGCGATACTGCGTGACCGCGCCATCGAAGTTGCCCTGGCGCTCCAACAAGTGCCCGTGGGCCACGTACGTGGCCGCGTTGAGCCGCGGAGCCACGTCCGATGAATGGGACGTCGGCAGCGCCCCCGGCGTGTTCCCGTACTCCTCGGTCGTCGTGCAGCCGATTCCGCCCCCCAGCAACAGGCCAGCCAACGCCACGCTCAGTGGCAATGTGAGTTTGCGCACCATCAGACTTCCTCATTACGACCTAATTACGACCTAGCTCCCCACGCTCATTGACTCGCCATCCGAGTCGCCGCCCGACTTTTTGGGCGAATACGTAGCCTCGTGAGCCTTAATCAGAATGGCCTCGCCGGCATCCATGCCGGCACCGCCCGGTAGATCCAGGGCCACCAGGTCGGTGCTCGCATCCATCCCCGCCTCGCTCAGAAACTCGACGATCACCGCCGTCCGAGCCTCCACGAGCGCCCTGTTCGAGAGGTCGGTGTCAAAGCGCACCGTCCCGCCGTAGGTGTCCAGCAGCGACGCCAGCCGAGCCAATCTCGTCTCGCCCAGGGAGTTGAGCATCGGCCGATGCGGCACGAAGTGAATCTCCGAGATCGTCATGTCCGCCAGCAAGGCGTTATCAATCATGTGGGCATACATAGCCTGCATCTGGCTGGGCTCGCTCGTGACGCCATGCGGCGGCGCGTTCAAACGCGTGACCGGTTTCTGGCACGAACCGCAAACAACACACGCCACTATCGCGCACAACAGCGGACCTCTCATCGCGAGATCTCCTGCTTGGATTGGCGCCCACCAGCCTGAACTTCGGTTGGTCCGGCGGTCGGCGCTGATTTCTACCCATAAAATCGGTGCTCTGTGGCCGGATTCTGAAGTCCCAGACGGCAACACCACCCCGCCGCCCCACGGAAACCCGCCTGCTCTGACCGTTTCACGCACACGCAGCCGCCAAATCCGCGTTAGAATCCGCCCCATGCGAAATCCACGCCTGGTCGCGCTGATCACACTTGCGGTGCTCGTATTCGGCTCGCTGCTGGCCACCGGCGGCTATGCCTACTACCTGCGCAGCGACACCTACCGCGGAATCTGCGCGGAGGGGCTCAGCGAGCAACTCGGTCTGCCCGCCGAAATCGGACGCGTTGTCCCGCGAACACGCAACTCCCGCGAGTTCCAGAACGTCTGCGTCTGGCTGCCCGAGCGACGCGACGTGGCCGCCATGTGTGCCAGCGCCGTTCTGACCGACACCCCCACCCCCGACAACCCCGAGGCCTACGAACTCGATCTGCACGACGGCACTTGCGAGATCTCCACTCGCACCTGGCTCCGCGAGGACTACCGCCTCATGCTCGAGTCCGGCCTGCGACCCGGCTTCGACCCCGCCGGACCACGCCAGATCAGATTCCACGGCATGGACCTCATGTTCGAGCGGGACCGGTTCCGAGTCACCCTCGACGACGCCACCGGGACGATAGCCTTCGACGGCCCCGAACTGGGCCGGGCAACATTGACCTGCGGTACCTTCAACGGCTATGCGACGGCCGACCCCGTCACTTTGCGGGCCGAGTTCTCGCCACAAACCACCGGCGTGCGCCTCGACCACATCAAACTCGAGGTCCCCGAACTGCCGATCGCACTCCTCGGGCTCCAAGACCTCGCCGGCCTGGGCATCCGCACGGGCTCCTTCAGCGGCAAACTCGACTACAGCGAGTCAGACACCGACCGAACCGTCACCGTCAGCGGCCAGACCGCCCAACTCCAGCTCGTCGAGTTCACCGCCGCTCTGTTCGCACGACCCTGGCGTGGCGCGGCCCCCGAAATCGAGATCGAGGAGCTGACGCTCGTCAACGGGCGCCCCCAACGCCTGCGCTTCCGAGGCGTGTTGAAGGGCGTTGTTCTGGGCGACATCCTCGAACCGTGGGGGTTGGCCGGCGTCGGCGGCAACCTCGTCCTGCGCGTTCGCGCCGCCGACCTCTCACCCACAGGCATCACCCGCTTCGTGGCCTCCGGACGCTGTGACCACATCGTCCTCGATCAAGTCTCGCAAGCCCTCGGCTGGGGCCGCATGACTGGCATCGCCCGCGTAGTAATCGAGGATCTCACCATCATTGAAAACCACCTGGTCGCCTTCGACGCCCAGATTATCGTCGACCAGGCCAGTGCCGACGAACTCAACTGGATCGAGCGCGATCTGGTCTCCGAAATTGCCAACCGAACGATCGGCGTTGCACTGCCGGACTTCCTGCCCGAGCGTTTTGAGTACACGCAACTCGGCGTGCGTCTGGACGTGCGCGACGAGATTCTACACGTCTTTGGCACACACGGCCCCCATGAGAAGACCATTCTGACCGTCAGTCTCCAAGGACAGGAGTTTCCCATCATCCAGGAGCCGCGCGACGCCTTCGACCTGAGCGTCCACTTCGACGACGCGCGTGGCCGGTTGGCCGAACACCTGCGCCGCCACCTGCAAGACCTGACGCCCGCCGGCGCGTGGCGCGCCATCTGCGGACCACCGGCCCCGCGCGCCCCGGACGGGCCATTCGACACGGAGTAGACCAGCGTGCATGGCAAGATCGAACGACATCTGGTCGAGACGATGATCGTCGTCAGCCTGGCGCTGACCGGGCTGACCGTCTGGGCTGTTGCCCGCCAGGGGCTCGCCCTGCGCGACCGCCAATGGGCCGATTTGAGACACTCGGCCCAGCGCGCCGCGAGCGAACGGCTGACCATGCTGCGGGCACGCGTGGAACGCCTGTTCGAGGCCGCCGACCGCGCTTGGAGTCTGGGCGGCGAGGACGAGTTCGGCGCCTGGATGGCCGGCCGGCACGATTGGCTCTTGGCCTATGTCATGATCGCGGACGAGCCACCCAAGGCCTACCCCCGCACGCCCCTCGAACAGCCGCTGCCCACGCCCGAGCCCGAGCCACTCCCCGCCGGCCAGTTCGACATCGATGGGAGCGGCTTGCTCTCCAAGCTGCGTGATTTCCGCAAGCTGGAGGCCAATCCTGACCCCTTCACCCGCGCCGGCGCGCTGCTGGCAGTGGCGACCTGCGAGCAGCAACTCGGACACCCATTGGCCGCCGCCCGCATTTTCACCGACGCGGCGCAATTGCTGCGCTCCATGCCCCAACTGGCACGCTACGCATTCCGAGCCGAGACGCTGCGGATCAACTCGCTGATCGAGGCCGGCGATCACGACCGCGCCCGGGCCGCATACGCCGGCTTCCTGAAAGGACTGCTCGACGACCATCCGGCGCGCCTCGGACCGGCCGACACGCAGCGACTGGACGAACTGGCGCGGGCCATCGGGCCGACTGGAGAGGACGCCCGAGCCGAACCGCTCGCCAAGCTGCACCGCCGCGCCCAAGTGCGGCAAGCCGTCGTCGACGCCGGCCGGCAGCTTCTTCAAACCCGGTCCTGGTCGGCTTATGACGACGACACGCCGCCCATCGATTTCGCCAGCGGCGTGGACGCGACGGGACATCCCTTCATCATGGCCACGCGCCCCGTGGGCGAAAACGCCCGTTTCGCGCTGCTGGTGCGCGCCGCCGATCTGCTGGCCAGCGACTGGCCCCCGGAGCTGGGTGATGGAACCTGGCAGGTGCGCCTGGGCGACCCGGATTCGGATCAGGACGTGCTGCTGGAGCTGGGCCCCGAGTACGCCAATGCCTGTATCGAGCCCACGCCCGAGACCGCCGACGCCTTGGGTGCCGCGGGCCGTCGCCGCCTCGGCGTTGTCATCGTAACCGCGGCGGGGATGGCCGGAGCCTGGGCGC
>CAZUCH010000290.1:0-4766 GCA_964619045.1 uncultured Planctomycetales bacterium
GGCACGTCGCATTGCCAGTAGTAGTTCCATCCCCAGGCCACGATCGAGCCGTCGGACTTCAGGCCGAGACTGTGTGTCGCGGCCTCCGCAACGGCCACGAAGTCCGTGTTTGGCTCCGGCACGTCGGACTGGCCCCAGCCGTCGTCCCCCCAGGCCACGATCTCGCCGTCCGCCCCGGCCACCGCCGGCATCAGCAGTGCGAACAGCAAACCACACGCGGTCGCTCCGATTACTCTTCTCGTGCTTCTCATGAAAGTCTCTCCCTTTCTTGAATGGCCCAAGTGGTGCGGACAACGGAGCCCCGGCTCCGAGCTTTCCACTTCGTGCATCATAGCGTTTGGGCAGCAACATCGGGAAGCAAAAGGCCGCCGCCGGCAGGGCCGGGAGCCGCCCCGACCACGTTTGTGACCCCTTCCGGGCCGTCTTGGACCGCCAGCAACTCTTCCGCCGGCCCCAGCGACTCTTCCGTTGGCCCCAGCGACTCTTCCGCCGGCCCCAACGACTCTTCCGTTGGCCCCAGCGACTCTTCCGCCGGCCCCAGCGACTCTTCCGTTGGCCCCAGCGACGCTTCCGTTGGCCCCAACGGCGCTTCCGCTGGCCCCAACGACTCTTCCGCCGGCGCCAGCGGCGCTTCCCGGGGGCCCAGCGACGCCTCCAGCGGCGCCGCTGGCGGAGTGTTTCGGACGGGCTGGTGCCCGCACTTCTTGCGGCGGTGGCGCGGCGGTGTAGAATGCGGGTCGATACATGAGGTGCATTTCCGGACATAGTTGACATCAGCGGGGCGAGCTGCGAGGCGTTGCCATGGCCGACATCACAACGCGAGTCGTTCAGCCGATACCGAAGTCAATAGAGGCGCTGCAATGAGTGACGAGTTCTATTCTACGCCCGTTCTGGTTGTGGGCATCGGCGCCTCGGCGGGCGGCATTGAGGCGCTGAAAGAGCTTTTCACGGCCATGCCGTCGGACAACGGAATGGCCTTCGTGGTCATCCAGCATTTGGAACCGACCCACGAAAGCCGAATGGCGGACATCCTGGGCAAGTGTACCAGCATGAAGGTCGTCCAGGCCGAAGACGGCATGCCGGTGCGGGCCAACCGTGTCTACGCCAATCCCGCCGGCAAGTACTTGTCCATCGACGCGGGACGACTGGTCCTGAGCGAGCAGTCGGGGCGGGACCGCATCCGGATGCCGATCGACTTTTTCCTGACGTCCCTGGCCGAGGATCAGCACGAGCGGGCGGTCGGCATCATTCTCTCGGGCAGCAGCGGCTCGGACGGAACGCGGGGCGTCCGTGTGGTTCGCGGGGCCGGCGGGCTGTGCGTGGTGCAGGATCCGGAGACCGCCCAGTTCCCAGCGATGCCTCAAAGCGCGATCGACACCGGCCTGGTGGACCACGTCCTGCCGGTGGCTCAGATGCCCGCGGCACTGACGAGCTATGCGCGGCACGCGTCGCACCAGGTGATGGGGCCCGCCGGCACGGCGGCGGAGACCACGTCGGACGACCTGGAGTCCATCCTCAGGCTCCTGCATGTCCGCACGAACAGCGATTACCGGCACTACAAGAAGACCACCATCGCTCGCCGCATCCAACGCCGCATGGGAATCAAGCAGGTCGGCGGGATAGCCGACTACCTGAAGCTGCTCGAAGAGGATCAAGGGGAGCTGACGCAGCTTTCCAGGGACATGCTGATCAGCGTCAGCTCGTTTTTCCGAGATCCCAAGGCCTTTGAGGAACTGCGCGAGAAGGCCGTTGTCCCGCTGGTTGCCAGTCGTGACCCGGACAGCCCGTTGCGGGCATGGGTGCCCGGTTGCGCAACGGGCGAGGAGGCCTACTCCGTGGCCATGCTCCTGCTGGAGGCCGTGGCCTCCGCACGTACTACGTGCCCCGTCCAGGTGTTCGCTTCGGACGTGGACGACCATGCGCTGGAGGTGGGCCGGGCGGGGGTCTACGCCGACAGCATCGCCGAGGCGATCTCGGCGGATCGACTGGAGCGGTTCTTTGCCAAGCAGGGCGAGAAGTACCGAGTCACAAAGCAGCTTCGCGAGGCGGTGGTTTTCTCGCGACAGGATCTGATCACCGACCCGCCCTTTTCGAAGCTCGACCTGATCAGTTGCCGCAACGTCCTGATCTACATCGAACCGGCCGTCCAGAAGAGAATCCTCTCGCTGTTCAGCTTCGCCCTGACCCCGGGCGGGTACCTCTTCCTGGGCAAGTCCGAAGGCATCGCCGAGATGGAGGATCTCTTCGAGCCGGTTTCCAAGCGGAGGCGGATCTACCGCTCAATCCAGTCGAACCGCCAGGCGGTTGCCGCGTTTCCGCTGCATACCGGCGGCAGGCCCGTCGGCGTCTCCGAGCGCAGACCGGCCCCGCCACCGGCCGCCGGCGCTCTGGTGGCGGCCAACCAGGAGGTGCTCCTGAGGCACTTCAAAGCCAGCACCGTGCTGGTCAATCCCCAGGGACAGATACTTCATTTCTACGGCGAGACCGAGAGATACCTGGGCCATCCGAAAGGGCTGGCCAGCTTGAACGTGCTGGACATGACCACGGGGACGCTCTCGGTGAAGCTGCGCCGGGCGATGGAGAAGGCCCTCCAGCACGACGAGGCGGTCACGATTCCGCGCGTGCCCAACCCCCGCGCGGGGAGGCCGGTGGCGAATCTGACGGTCATGCGGGTTGCATCCGCGCTGGAGGCCGACAAGCTCCTGGCCATCATCTTCGAGGACGCGCCCGAGTCGCATCCGCCGGATTCCACACCCCCCGGGGCGGCGGCGGATGAACCGCTTGTGGCCCAGCTTGAGCAGGAGGTGAAGACCCTTCGGAACGAGCTCCGGACCGACGCCGAGGAATTCGATACCGCCACCGAGGAGCTCAAGGCCGCCAATATTGACCGCTTGCAGGTCTCAGAGCCGCCGAAACGCAACGGCACGTCAGAGGCGCCCGCAAAAGAGTGCCCGCAGTGCCATGCGTTAGAAGAAGTCATGTCCATGAACGAAGAGTTGCAGTCCGCCAACGAGGAGTTGGAGGCCTCGAAGGAAGAACTGCAATCGGTCAACGAGGAGCTGACCACCGTCAACAGTCAACTCAGCGAGAAGCTGGCCGAGCTCACGGCCACCAACGACGACTTGGCCAATCTGCTGGGGGCCACGGAGATCGCCACCGTATTCCTGGACAGCCAACTGCGCATCAAGCGGTTCACTCCGCGGGCCACGGAATTGCTCAACTTGATCCCCGGAGATCTGGGGCGGTCGATCGGCCACATCACCCAGAACTTTGACGGAAAGGAACTCGCCGCCGAGAGCGAGAAGATGCTCAAGGACCTGGCGCCGGCGGAGAGGGAAGTGCAGACCCGCGATGGCCGCTGGCACACGATGCGCATCCTGCCGTATCGCACGCTCGACGATCGCATCGACGGCGTGGTCATCACCTTCTCCGACGTGACCCGCCTCAAACACGTTGAGCAGGAACGCCGCGAGTTGGAGGGCCGCGTGCTGCACTCCCAGAAACTGGAGAGTCTCGGCGTGCTAGCCGGCGGTGTTGCCCACGACTTCAACAACCTGCTCACCGGCGTGCTCGGCAGCGCCAGCCTGGCGCTGGAGTTGCTGCCGGAGAATGAGCCGGTGCGCCAGTTGATCAAGCACATCGAACGTGCTGGAAACCGCGCTGCTGATCTCACGCGACAGATGCTGGCCTACTCCGGGAAAGGCCGCTTCGAGGTTGTCGCGGTCAGCCTCCCGGAACTCGTGCGGGGCATGGCCGAACTCGTGAAGGCGTCGATTTCCAAGAAGGTCGCGCTGGAGTTCGACTTTCCGAGTGACCGAACCTTGATCGAGGCTGACGCCACCCAGCTCCGGCAGCTAGCCATGAATCTAATCATAAATGCCGCGGAAGCGCTCGGCGACACGGGCGGCTCAGTGATGGTTCGCACCGGTGTCATCGACGCGGATAGCGCTCTCCTGGCCGCGATGCGGCACGAGGAAGACGTGCCCGCGGGGCGCTACGTGTTCCTCGAGGTCACGGACACCGGCTGCGGCATGGACGCCGAAACCCAGGCGAAGATGTTTGACCCGTTCTTCACCACGAAATTCACCGGCCGGGGGTTGGGGCTGGCCGCGGTCCAGGGCATCGTCCGCGGACATCACGGGGCTTTCCAAGTGCGCAGCACGCCCGGACAGGGAACGTCTTTCCGGGTCTTGTTCCCGGCGTCGAAACAGCCTCTGGTGCGCCGTATCGCCGAGGAGCCGACCTCGGCGAAGCCGTTCAGGACCGGCACGGTGCTTGTGGTGGACGACGAAGATATCGTCCGTTTGGTGGCCCAGCAGGTACTGGAGCGCGCCGGATTCACGGTCCTGACAGCCGACGGCGGCCGCGCGGCGCTCGAAATGCTCAATGAACATCGTGACCAGATCGACGTCGTGCTGCTTGACCTGACGATGCCGGACCTGGGCGGGGACGAGGTGTACCGAGAGATGCGGGGCATCCGACCCGCTGTGCCGGTCGTCGTTCTCAGCGGGTACGACAAAGAGCACGTCGCGGAGCGCTTCGCCGGGATCGGGCCAGTGGAGTTTCTGTCAAAGCCCTTTAAGGACGGCGACCTCATCGCGAAGGTCGGCGCCGCCATTGCAGAGCACCATGCGGACGCGGGGTGACTTCCTTCGGCGTCGCACCAAAACCACGGCGTGGCACCCGAGTCATCCCTCAGTTCACGCGTGACGTGCCCTATTGTCGGGACACCCAAACCGGGCTCGACCAGGCCATGTTGTTGTCCG
>CAZUCH010000291.1:0-4746 GCA_964619045.1 uncultured Planctomycetales bacterium
GCGCCGTCCCCATCCTCATCCCCAAGTGGGTCGGCAATCAGCGAATCGCCGAAGTGCAATTGCTCCCACCAGTCCGGCAGGCCGTCGGCGTCGCTGTCGAGCCACTCGTCCGAACCCATGTCAATCCGGTCGCCGATAACGCGGGGCTCACCATCCCGGTCCGTCTGCTCGCCGTATTCTCCACCTGGATTGCCGGTGTTGATGCACGGCGAGCCAGCCGTAAGGTGCCCATCCGGCGCGAGCAGCGGGTCGGAGTTGATGTTGCCCACGCCGGCCCAACCACCCTGAACGTCGCAGTACTGCACAACCGGAGTGTCCTCGCTGTAGCGAATTTCATCCGGCAGATCGCCCCACAGTATACAGCTGGTTAGCCTCAGGTGAGCACCGTAGCCGCAGCAGATGCCACCGCCGTCATCACCAGCCAAGTTCCCGCTGATTGTGCAGTTGGTCAACGTCAGGATGCTGTCGTCGCAGTAGATGCCACCGCCGGCATCACCAGCCAAGTTCCCGCTGATTGTGCAGTTGGTCAGCATCGGGCTGCAGTCATCGCAGAAGACGCCGCCGCCGTCATCGTCGGCTGAGTTCTCGCTGATCGTGCAGTTGGTCAGCGTCGGGCTACCGTCACGGCAGAGGACACCGCCGCCGTCATCGTCGGCTGAGTTCTCGCTAATCGTACAGTTGGTAAGCGTTGGGCTGCTGAAGTAGCAGAAGACGCCGCCGCCGCTGGAGTCCGCCGAATTCTCGCTGATCGTGCAGTTGATAAGCGTCGGGCTGCTGTAACGGCAGTAGACGCCGCCGCCAGGGGAAGCGCTGCCGTTCGTGATCGTTGGTCCCTCGACGATTGAATCCGGCCCTTCTCCACTGTGAAAGTAGAACCCGCGGCCGTCGGCTTCGCAGTCGATGATCACACAGGCCGGATCGCCGGTTGTGCTGCGGACTGTGATCGCCTTGCCGTCGAAGTCCAGGTTCTTGTTGCCGTCGCCGGTGTAGGTTCCGCAGGCAATCTCGACTGTGTCGCCGTCGACCGCCGCGTTGATTCCCGCCTGGATGGTTGCCTTGGGGCCGTCGGGGGCGACGCAGTCGGGGCTTATGCCGGTCCAGGCGTCGTCGCCGCAATCGGTGTTGACGTAGATCGTGTCCGCCGCCGTGGTCAGCGCACAGGCCATGACCACCAGCCCCGCCAAGAATGCTCGAGTTCTGAACACTTCGTTCCCCTTACTGAACTGCCTCACACATGCCTAGCGGGGTCATTCCCTCGGCGACGGGGACGCTCCCCGAACACCTGGAACCAGTGTAACGGATATGAACGTGTCGGTTCAACGCCAAAGCCGGGGATTTCGCCAGACTCGGCGGGCAGTGCGTGGTGAGAGTTCACTTGCCGGTGGGATTGAGGATCGAGGCGAGATATCGGCGTTCAGTTATCAACAAGCAGCCTCCAGCTATCAGCACTGGGCTGACGGCTGAAGGCTGATAGCTGACGGCTGCACTCTTGCTGTTGAAGCTACTTCTTGACCTCGAACTCGGCGTCGATTACGTCGTCGTCCTGGTTGTCCGGCTCGGCTTCGTCGGTGGGCGGCACGCCGTCGGGCATCGGGCCGGGGCCGGCGGTCACGCCGCCGGGCGCGGTGCCGGTGGCCTGCTGACCCTTGTACATCTCCTCGGCCAGCTTGTGTGAGGCAGCAGTCAGCTCTTCCATGGCCTTTTCGATAACGGCCGCGTCGTCGCCCTTCTGGGCGTCCTTCAGCCGATTGATGGCTTGCTCGATCTTACCGCGAACCTCGGCCTCGACCTTGTCGCCCTGGTCCTTGAGCAGCTTCTCGGTCTGGTAGACCATCTGGTCGGCCTGGTTGCGGACATCGATGAGCTTCTTCTTATCCTCATCCTCGGCGGCGTGAGTCTCGGCATCCTTCACCATGCGATCGACCTCATCGTCGCTAAGGCCGGACGATGCCTTGATCTCGATCGATTGCTCCTTGCCGGTGCCGGTGTCCTTGGCGGAGACATTGAGAATGCCGTTGGCGTCGATGTCGAAAGTGACCTCGATCTGCGGCATGCCGCGCGGGGCCGGCGGAAGGCCCGTAAGCTGGAAACGCCCCAGCGTGCGGTTGTCGCCGGCCAATTTTCGTTCGCCCTGAAGGACGTGGATGTCGACCGCGGGCTGATTGTCGGCCGCCGTCGAGAAGACCTCTTTCTTGCTGGTCGGGATGGTCGTGTTCCGCGTGATGAGCGGGGTCATGATGCTGCCCAGCGTTTCTACGCCGAGCGACAAAGGCGTGACGTCGAGCAGAACGATGTCGGACTTGTCGCCGCTGAGTACGGCACCCTGGATCGCGGCGCCCATGGCCACGACCTCATCCGGGTTGATGCTGCGGTTGGGCTCCTTACCGAAGATATCCTGGACGAGTTTCTGCACCGCCGGCATACGCGTCGAACCGCCGACCAGCACGATCTCGTCCATCTCGCCGGGCGGCATCTTGGCATCCTTGAGGGCCTGGAGCACGGGGCCGCGACAGCGGTCGACCAGCGTCTCGACCAGTTGCTCGAACTTGGCACGCGTGATCGTCATCTGGAGGTGCTTCGGGCCGCCGGAGTCGGCGGTGATGTACGGCAGATTGACGGTCGTCTCCATGCTGCCGGACAGTTCGCACTTGGCCCGTTCGGCGGCCTCCTTGAGGCGCTGGAGAGCCATGGGATCCTGGCGGAGATCGATGCCCTCTTTCTTGCGAAACTCGTTGGCCAGGAAGCCGATCAGCTCCTCGTCGAAGTCGTCGCCGCCGAGGTGGCCGTCGCCGTTGGAGCTAAGCACCTCGAAGACGCTCTCGCCGACGTCGAGGATCGAGATGTCGAAGGTACCGCCACCGAGGTCGAAGACCGCGATCTTCTCGTTGGCCTTCTTATCGAGCCCATAGGCCAAGGCGGCCGCGGTGGGCTCGTTGATGATTCGCTCGACTTTGAGTCCGGCGATCTGCCCGGCCTCCTTAGTGGCCTGACGCTGCGAATCGTTGAAGTATGCCGGCACGGTGATGACCACGCGCTCGACCTTCTCGCCCAGGTAGCTCTCGGCCGTGGCCTTCAGATCACGTAGCACGATCGCGGCAATCTCCGGCGGCGCGTATTCCTTGTCGCCGATCTTGACGCGCACCAACTCATCGGCGCCGCCAACGACTGCGTAGGGGACCGTCTTCTCTTCTTGCGACACTTCATTGTGTCGGCGGCCCATGAAACGTTTGATCGAATAGACCGTGTTCTTGGGGTTGGTCACTTGCTGGTTGCGGGCACGTTGGCCGACGAGCCGCTCGTTCTTATCGGTGAAACCGACGACCGACGGGGTGAGCCGCAGGCCGGAGTCATTCACCAGGACCTTCGGCTGGCCGCCTTCCATGACTGCGACGACGGAATTGGTCGTCCCCAAGTCGATACCGATGATCTTGGACATTCGTCTCTCCATGAGGGTTGAGCACCGTCCACAACGCGGCGCAGCATGTCCTCGACCGTCAACATGCAAATGGGATACCAGAACCCCCGCCAATCGTATTGTGATGTAACAGGTTGTTGGGCAAGAGCTTGCGCGCCTGCCGCGATCGACCAGGGCCCGCCGGCTCCCTGCCAAACTGACAGCCGGCACCTGTCCGCGTAGCAGCGTCGGCACGACGCGCACTGTAGCCGGGAGGCCAGAGACCATCCGCCCCTGCCTGTCCTCAAGCGTCAGGATCAACGAGTAGGCGCCAGGCCGGGCGACTCCGGGAACTCGCACGGATACTGTCGCCGGCTCGTCAGAAGGCGACGCCGCCCAGCCGGCCGGGATGCTCGCTACCTCCACTTGGCCTGAAACTGCCGGCCAGACAATGGCCTGGCCCAGCGACTTGCCCGTCATCGGCGGGGGCGGAATGCTGCTCGACGTAGGTTCGACGCATCATCCGCATTCCATCCCGAAGGGACGCAGGCTCACAGCCACAGGTGGAGCGCAGCGCAACCCGTGCGTAGAATGCCGACCAATTCCACATTTCGCCCCGTGGGGGCGAGGGAGGCGCGAATGCCGGGAACCTTCCCCCGATTGCACTACAACATCGTGTCCAGCACCAAGCAACCAGCGGGCTGGGCATGGCGGCACCGCGACTCGGATTCGAAGGCGTGACAGGAGTGATGGAATGCAGATGAGACCAATTCGCGACACGGACGGATTGGCGCCCTTGGTTTGGGCCGCTGTGATCGGCTTGGTGGGTTTTGGGCTCGCGCACGGCGCGTTTCTCGTGATCGACTGGTCGGGGGTGCTCCCGGTCAGGGGCACCGTGTGCTTCTTCTGGCCCGCGTTCTTCCTACTGGGCGCGCTGCTGGCCGGCCGGGCTCTGCGGGCAGTTGCTGATGGGGCCGCAAACGGCGCGATGATCTGTCTGGCAACTCCGGCGTTGTACGCGGGAGCATGGCTCGCATTTCAGTTCATGCGGTCTTCACAGCGATCAGCAGAAGCCATGTTCGGTGGTTGTGTGGTAGGTGTAGCGTGGGTCATCACTCTCGGACTGTCGTTGACCCTGGTCAGTCTGGGGCTGAGGATTGGGCAGCCCCCCGTGTACGATGACGATGCCCCGCATTGCTACGAGTGCGGCTACAACCTAACCGGCAACGTCAGCGGCGCCTGCCCCGAGTGCGGAACGCCAATTGACCTCGACACTACGGCGGACGTACAGAGAAGAGACGACTCAGCCTCGTGAGAAGAAAAGGGGATAAGTACAATATTGACGCAGATCC
>CAZUCH010000292.1:0-4743 GCA_964619045.1 uncultured Planctomycetales bacterium
AGGGACGGCTGAATCTTGCTCGACGGTTCAATCGTCCCTTCGGGACTGTGCCCTTGGTCAACCCGTTTTCCCAGCGATAAATCGCTGGGCTATTGTCACTTGCCCCCACGGGGCATCTCTGAAAAATGTTGGCAATAGCAAACTCAAGAGCAGTGGCACCCGGCGGATGATGCGTCAAGACACATCCTACTGACCGGTTACAAACCGGTCCCACAACAGAGGGGGGCGTGCGTCGAGCTTGTATGCAAGCCTGCGAGACGGCGGGGGGCTCGGCGAAGGTTGCTAGTTCTTCTTCTCGGCGGCGCAGCAGAAGGCGTCGCGGGCGGCGTCAGTTGCGACTCCACACTCGCTTGGCAGGCTTCCGGGGGCCACATTCTCCGACGCCGATTCTTAGCTTGAATGGGCGACGAGAACTTGCTATCCTCAGCGAATAGGGTTGATCGGCCACGGGGGGGAGGGATGTGCAATGATGATGAGAATACGAGTCTACTGTTGGGCCCTTGCCGGCACTATCGGTACCATTGGATTGACGGGGAGCGCGGGGGCCCAGACCCTCGAAATCGTTGACAACCTGCCGGGCATGTTCACGGACATCTCCACGATCGGAACAGACTTGCAGCTCGGCGACGAAGACGAGGCGGAAATCACGACCACCATCGGCAACGCCGTCTTCCCGGCGGGCTCCGTCTGGGTGGCCAGGAACGGCGGCCTCGGCTTCGACCCGGTCAGCACCGATCTCGCCCCGATCAATCTGGAGATCCCGAGCTCCGACGCGTTCGGCGGCAGTCAGGCGGCGCTGGCCTTCTGGGACGACATCGGTAACGACACGGGAACCGTGCTGTGGCACGAGGACTTCGGCAGCAACACGCTGATCGTGCAATGGCACGAGGTTCCCTTCAACGACCACAGTGGCACCGCGACGTTCCAGGTCAAGATCTTCGGCGATCCCGGCGCGCCACCCCCCATCTACGCGCAGTTCATCTATGAGGATATCGAACAGTCGCGCGGCGGCGGCGGTGCCAGTGCCACCATCGGATACCAGGACGGCGCCGCGGGGTTCAACGACGTACAGTGGAGTTACAACGCGCCGGGGGCCGTGTCAGACGGTGACGTGCTCACGCTCACCGAGATCCCGGAACCGGCCGCCGCGCTGCTCCTGCTCGGCGCGCTGACCGTGCTGCGCCGACGGTAGCTCACCTCGATTACGGCGTCTGGCGGTCCGCCTGATCGTCAGTGCTCGACGGCCGAGCGCGATGGCGGACCTCCTCAGAGGGCCTCTCCCAGGCGCGGAGCGTCTCGAGGGCGCGCCACGTGGCAACTGTCTGTGCATCGTCGCTGCCCAGCGCATGCTCCAAATCGGCGTGGCGCGTCAGCAGCAGTTCCTCGGCCTCAGCGTACCGCGTCAGCTTGGCCAGACATGCGGCGGCATTGATCGTGATGTCTGTCACGCGGGAATCCTCAGGCCCCATGGTCTGGCGGCACAGAGCCAGCGCCCGCTCGAAGCACGACCCAGCCTCTTCATAGCTCCCTTCCTTGTACAGGGCCAACCCGAGGTTGTTGCGACTGACGGCGACGAGTGGATGCTCCGGGCCAAGTAACTCGCGCCGAAGCCGCAGCGCCTCCTCGAACACCTCCCGCGCCGCGGTAGGTTGCCCCTTGACGCCCAACAGCAACC
Source organism: uncultured Planctomycetales bacterium (assembly GCA_964619045.1). GTDB lineage: Bacteria > Planctomycetota > Phycisphaerae > UBA1845 > Fen-1342 > JANQFV01. The sequence continues at coordinate 1,676 of CAZUCH010000292.1, forward strand.
CCAGCTTATTCAAGCTCACAATGGTGTGCGTGTGTAGGTCGCCGAACAGTTGGCGCCGCAGAGCGAGCGCTTCGCGAAGCAGCTCTTCGGCTTCGTCAAGTTGGTCCGCATCGCGACGCCAGTCGCGCAGCAGCGAGCCGAGATTGGCCATGCTCGAGGCGACGTCTTGGTGCTCGGCGCCGAGTAGACGTTGGCGCATGGCGAGCGCGTCGCGCAGGAAGGGCTCGGCCTGCTCGTATTCTCTCTGGGCGAAGAGCAACTGCCCGAGGCCGTTGAGCGTCTCGGCGACGGCCAAGTGCTCGACGCCGAGGACGTCACGCCGGATCCGCAGGGCCTCATCGTACAGGCACCGCGCTTCGGCATACTCTCCGTGTTCCTTCTGGGCCCACGCCAATGTGCTGAGCGATTCCGCGGTGGCTGCGTGTCGATTCCCGAGGATCCGGCGGCGAATTTCAAGTGCGATGCCCAAGTGTTCGGCGGCTATGGCGTACTCGCCCAGGCGCACGTACGTACGGCCGGCGGTGTCACGGATGCGAGCTTCGACCTCGGGCTCAACGGTACGCCAATCCGCTTCGCGGAGTGCGTCGTCCAGCATCTCGCGGACGGTCAGATCAGGCCCGCCGGCCAGGTCCGGATCGGCTGAAGCCAGAACCCGGTCCAGGAAGTCGGCTGCCTGTTCTGCCTTGTGGCCCTCGTGCTCGGCCCGTTGGTACATCAGCGTCATCGTGGCGGCGAAGCCGGCGAGCAGCAGGACAAACGTCGCCCCGACGGCCAGCGGTGCTCGATAGCGCCGGAGAGTCTTCGTTAGCATGTACAGCGCACTGTCGCGCTTGGCTTCGATCGGTTCGCCGCCGAGATAGTGTCGAATGTCGCGGGCCACCTCGCCGGCGCTCTGGTAGCGCTGGTCGCGTTGCTTGTCCAGGCACTTCAGGAGGATAGTCTCGACCTCGTCGTCGATCTCCAGCCGGAGGCCGCGCGGGCGGATCGGCTCGGCCTTGAGGATGTTGTCGAGCACGTCGTGCATGCCCCCGACGACCTCGTACGGAAATTTGCCCGTCAGCATCTGGTAGAGGATTACGCCCAGGGAGTAAACGTCGGTGCGCACGTCGATCTTCTCGGGTTGTCCGGCCGCCTGTTCGGGACTCGCCCAGGGTAGCGATCCGATGAACTGACCTGTCAGGCTGACCAACAGTGGCCGCGTTGCGTCGCTGCCCGGCTCGAGCGCCACCTTCGCCAGACCGAAGTCCAACACGTGCGGCTCGCCGTTGGCGTCGATGCGGATATTGCTGGGCTTAAGGTCGCGGTGGATTACGCCGCGCAGATGGGCCGCGTTGACGGCGTCACATATCTTGGCGAACAGACGGAGCGTATCATCCACGGAGAGCGGATTGTTCAACAGATAGACATCGAGCGCCTCGCCCGAGATGTAGTCCATCACGTAGTAGAGGCACCCGGCGGCGGTACCGCTGTCGTACACACGGACGATGTTCGGGTGGTTTAGCTGGCCTAGAATCTGAATCTCACGCTCCAACCGAGCGCGGCTGCGGGCATCAGCGAACGGACCCCCGTGCAGAACCTTGATCGCCACCTTCCGTTTCGTGGACGTCTGGATCCCCTGATAGACGACCGCCTGACCGCCGCGGTGGATTTCGCGCACGACCGCGCAGCCTTCAAACCCCGCCGGCAACTCGGGCACAGGCGTGTCCGACCGCGAATCGACGCCAACAGCGCGCTGGCGGGCGTGTTCGAGCAGTGCCAGCTTGCGCAGCTCGGCCCCCAATTCCGGCATCAGCTCCTGGTGGTAGGCGATGACCGACTCGTCAGGCAATCGCTCGCCGGACGAACGTCGTTGCAGGCAATCCTCAACGACCCTTCTGACCAGCCCTGATCGCTCAGGTCCATTCAGCGCATACGCCTCGTCAGACGAACTCATAGCCTGTCTCCTGTCGCCACTAGTAATAGTGACAGGCGTGGGCCGCGCTTTCTACTTTCGGCTGAAGAACTGAGACGAACGGCCCAGGATCTCTCGCAGACGCTCCAGGCCCCGATGACAAAGCATGTGAATCGAGCGCTCGGTGCGATCCATCCTCGCCGCGGTGGCGGCCACGGACAGCCCTTCGATGTAGCGCAGCCGTAATGCCTCGCGGTAATCGTCCTTCAGCGCGGCCAAGCCAACTTGCACCGCACCGACCGCCTCACGGCCGGCCGTCGAGCGGCTCGGCGTCCGCGAATCGACGCGTAGCTGCTCCAGTAGATCGACAAGTGATCCGTCGGGCAGCTTCGCTTGTCCGCCAACCACAGCGCGTCCGCCGCCGCGTTTCGCGGTCCGTTGGGCCTTGACCAGGTCGAGCACGCGATTCTGGGCGATGGCGGCCAGCCAGTGGTGCAGCGCGTCAGCCCCGGCCGGAACGAAGTTCCGGATCTCGCGGAACGCCACGATGAACGTCTCCTGGAGAACGTCGTCGGCCGCGATCAACCCGCGAAACTCGTTCGGCAGCTTGCGGGCCACTTCCGCGGCGAGCCGGTCGTAGAGCCTCATCAGCAGCCGTTCGAGCGCCAGCTCGTCACCGCTGACGGCCCGCGCTATCAGTTCCTGCTCTGATTCGTTTCCACCCACGGCCATCTCACCACACCGGCGGACATATGAACTCAGTCGCACCTGTTTGTACCGCACCATTGTACCCCGCACTGTGACCGTCCGCCACTCCGGGCATCGCGACCAGACTTCACGCGACTAGAAGAGCCGTTTTCGGGCGTGAGCGCGCCGCCTGGTTGTCACTTGAGAGCTTGAAGGATGAACGAGCGGGCCTCTCCGACGAGCACTCGCGAAGTTTCGTCCCAGGACTTGCGGCGACAGCGTGTTCGCCCGTCTGTCACAAGGCGAGCCAACGGAGGACCCTCGCCACGGTCAGGCCATCGTAATGGCATTCGGCCAACGCCGGAAAGGAGGTGTCGGAACAGTGCAATCGACGTACTTCACGATGTTACCCCAAAGAGACCAAATGATGACCAAGAGGAGATGATCATGTTAAATCGAATTAGGATTCCTGCGATTCTTGTCGCCACTT
>CAZUCH010000293.1:0-4740 GCA_964619045.1 uncultured Planctomycetales bacterium
TGATCGTGAACAACGGCCTCTTCGCGCAGAAGTTCCTCCAAGTCACGGGAACGGCATCTGGTGCCACGATCACCGGCACGATGGACACATCCGGCTACGGCACGAACCAACTCGACGTTCACATCCCGGCAGCGTTGGGGCAGGTATCGCCCGTCTGGTTCACGTTCACCGCGACGCGCCCATTGCTCTGGTACGGTGCGCAACACGAACCTGGGACGTACAACTACCTGGATATGATGCCCGCTAGTTACGACGGCTTCATAATGACTTATGGGGCGGCGTGGTTCCACGTGGTTACCAGCGGAACGCACCTCTCGTACTCACTGACTGACTTTGACCCGCTTGAGTATCCCGACGAGATCGTCGGCTTGGAGAGCTACTGGGCGTGGTGGGGATACTACCCGTTTGAATCCGACCGTAAGGCGGAGGACACCGCGTGCATCGGCATGGCGACCTTTGAGACCGAGTCCGGGTATACGATTGAGGAGCCGACTCATGAGTTTCTCCTGCTCAGCGACTACTATTTGATAGAAGGCACGGGGTCGTTGACAGAGGCGTCCATTGTCGAGATCGAGCCGGATGTCTGGCGGTTCACGTGGCAGGCTCAGGCGGCGCTCACGCCAGAGCCGGCTAGCATGGTCATGGGCCTGCTGGCCCTCACGACCCTGCGCCGCCGGCCATGATCGAAGAAAGGGGATAAGTTCATCTTACAGAACCGCCGCAGGGCGGAGCGGGTGGGGGATCAATATTGAACTTATCCCCTTTTTCTGTTTGTGCGAACAGGAAGGCCTCCATTTGCTCTCGAAGGACCGCGTTGGAGTCGTCGGAGGTTGGGTCGAGGTGGTATTCGTTGATCACCATCCTCATGCGGTCGGTCCACAGCTCCCAAGCCTCGGCGGAGATGCTCTCGCTGATCCGCCGCCGTAATTCGGGTCCGCCCAGCAAGCCCGCCATCTTGAGCGCCTGGCTGCCCTGGGGCGTGGATTCATCGAGGCCGGGCAGTTCCCGACCCAGCTTGACGCACTTAACCATCCGCTGAGCCATCGTGGCATCTCCGTTTATGCCGTGATCAGGAGGATGATGCGTCAAGACGCATCCTACGTCTTGGCATCTCCGTTCATCCTACGTCTTGGCATCTCCGTTCATCCTACGTCTTGGCATCTCCGTTCATACCGTGATCAGAACATCAATAGGTTAGGCGCCCGCCGGTGTCAGTTCACCCTCTCGGGGGCACGAAATGGCGAATTCGGACCTTGCCAAGTCCGATATCTAGAAATCGGCGGCAAAAAAAGTGGGTGGCGGCTGTCGGTCACAGCCGTCCACCCGAGTCGATCTCGCCTGCAGCGCCTCCCTCTTTGGCGGCTTATGGCCGCTACGCAGTGCGTTGCCCGAGGCGAATCCTCTCAAGTGTAGGAACTTCCACCCCCAGCATGCAAGGATAATCCCGAACCGCCCGCGCTATTCCCCGGTACCGCTCACAGCGGAGGGCGAATCGTTGACCACAGCCCGCCCCAGGTCGTATATTATATCGTTCTACCGAACGCCGCCGGCCTTGATCGAGGCTGTCAGTGCCGGATGCGAGGACGCCATGGCGGAAGTCACTATCACGAACGTAACCAAGATCTACCCCGGCGATATCAAAGCCGTCGATAACGTTTCGCTCGCGGTGCACGATCGCGAGTTCCTCGTCCTGGTCGGCCCCTCCGGCTGCGGCAAGAGCACCACGCTGCGCATGGTCGCCGGCCTCGAAGACATCACCGAGGGGACAATCAGCATCGGCAACCGCGTGGTCAACGGCATCGCTCCCAAGGACCGCGACATCGCCATGGTCTTTCAGAACTACGCCCTCTACCCGCACATGACCGTATACAAGAACATGGCATTCGGGCTGCTTCTGCGGCGTAAGCACTCGGCCTGGGACAACCCACTGGGCCTCATTCTGGCCCATGGCCGGTGGAAGCAGGCCCGCGAGGAACGCCGGGATATCGATCGTCGTGTCCGCGACGCCGCCGAAATGCTGGGCATTACGGACCTGCTGAGCAGACGACCGCGGGCTCTGTCAGGCGGCCAGCGACAGCGTGTGGCCGTCGGACGGGCGATCGTGCGTAACCCACGGGCCTATCTCTTTGACGAGCCGCTGTCGAATCTGGATGCCAAGCTGCGAATCGGCATGCGGGCCGAACTGAAGGCCCTCCATCGCCGCGTCCGCACCACGACCATCTACGTGACGCATGACCAGGAAGAGGCCATGACGCTTGGTGACCGCGTGGTGGTCATGAAGGACGGCGTAATCCACCAATGCGCCACGCCTTACGACGTCTACGAACGTCCGACCAACCGGTTCGTGGCCGGCTTTGTCGGCACCCCGCCGATGAATTTCTTCTCCGGCCGCGTCATGCGTGACGGCGATGACCTGCTCTTCGATGAGGGCGACAACCGGCTGGCGATCCGCCCATCCCAGTGGCCCCACCTTGAGCCGTTTGTTGACCAGCCAATCACATTGGGCATTCGCCCCGAGGCCCTCGCGCCTGCCGGCGACAGCCCGGCCGGCAGCACCCTCAATGTGCAGGTGTCCGTGGTCGAGCCACTGGGTGATCGTGCGGACGTCTACTGCGGCACACCCAAACACGGCCAGATTGTGTGCCGAATCGACGCTCGGCAGCGCGTGGAAGAAAGCGCACCGGCGACGGTGCGCGTGGACATGGAACGCGCTCACTTCTTCGCCCCCGGCGACGATGGCCGCAACGTCACGCTCTCAAGCGAAAACTAGCGCGAATCCCGCCTGGAGCGTGCGCGGGGGCCGATTAGAGCCGCTCAGGCTATTGATCGAGTCGCTTGATGCGGATGTTGCGATACCAGACGGGGTCGCCGTGATCTTGCAGGCCGATGCGGCCCACGCGGGGCATGTCCTTGTAGGCCGTATTGAACTTGTTGGGTGTGCCGTCGGGGTTCTTGTGCGCCTCGGTCCAGTCGTCGAGATTCATGTCGATGATCTGCTTGCCGTTCATCGCGATCTTGATCCGACTGCTCCGGCAGGTGAGAGTGACGTGGTTCCACTCGCCCGGCTTCTTGACCATGTTCTTGCTGGGGGCCTGGCAATCATAGATGGCGCCGGCATCGTGCTTGCTGGGCACATCCTTGCCGTAGGAATCGAGCACCTGCATCTCGATCGTGGTGTGCAGCCAGTTGACGATGTCGCCGGTACGGAAGAAGACGCCGCTGTTGGCCCCCGGCGCCACCTTGAACTCCAGATCGAGGATGAAGTCGCCGAAGGTCTGTTCGGTCCAGATCTCGCCGCCGCCCTTACGCGTCAGGACGCCATCCTCGGCCGCCCAACTGCCTTCCTTTGCGATCCAGCCCGTGAGGTCGCGGCCGTTGAACAGACGCGCCCATCCGTCGGCGTCGATCTGCGAACTGGGGGTGGCGTCGGCCCACAGGTCGCCGAGCGCGTACTGGATGCCGGCCAGATAGTGTTGTAGCACCGTCGGGTTCCAGAAGATTTCGTTGCGATGCCCCAGTGAGCAGTAGAACACGCGACCTCGACCGTAGGCCCGCACCCAACTCACGGCGAAGTCGCCGTCGGTGCGTTTGATGCCCGCCACCTTCATGTCGGTGCGGTCAGTATCGATACTCAGTAGCACGTGCAGCTTGTCGCGCGAGTAGACCTCTGGCCCGAACTGGTAAATCTCGTCCGTGACCACGAACGGCTGTCCGTTGAAGGCGGCGTTGAGTGGGTGGCCGGGGTCGTCCAGCTTGAGCGTAACCGTGCTATCGGCCGTCCAGGGGTGACCGTCGAAGTAGCCGCCCATCATCCCTCCGAATTCGGGCCACTTGTAGAAGCAATCGGTCGCGGCGTGGATGCCCACGATGCCGCCGCCGCCGCGCACGAAGTCCAGCAGGCTCTGTTTCCGCTCCTGATCGTCAAAAAGCTCGCCAGTCGTGTTGTTGAAGCAGACGGCGTCGAAACGCCGGAGGCTGGCGGGCCGGAAGATCTCGGGGTCGTTGCTGACAACGGCCTCATAAGCTCCGGTTGCCTGGCCCATGATCTTCAGCGCCGTCGTGCAATACGGGATCGAGCCGTGTGGGAAGCCCTTGCAGTCGGTGTACACCAATAGCCGCCGGGCTTGAGCCGGCTTGGCCGGTGCGGCGGCTGGGACGGCGGCCCGGATCTTCTCCAGCTCATCCGGCGCGATCGGGCCGGCGCCCGCGGTCATTACCAGAGTCGCGGTGACCAATACGAGGCATGTCCTGCTTGCCAGCATGTCCATCTCCTATCTGCGGCTGGGCTCAACCAGCGCATTATGGTTACGCGGAAAACAGACCGGCGTTTCCTGTCCGCTCTGCGTATCGGGGCGGAGTATAGCAGTGACGTCGGCTACTCGCTCGCATAGAGATTCAATCTCTGGCACCGTCAGCACTATGAACGCAGTCGATAGCGCATCGGCCAGTGCCGCGGTCGATGCCAGCGACCACGCCGCCGCTGTACGCTCGCACGGTGCACCGCTGCGTGGGTCGATGATGTGCCGTCCGTGCAGCAGTTGCCCCGAGCCGGCCAACGCACCATCGTGCAGCTTGGCGGTGGCCCATATCTCGTCTTGATTCTCGGGGTGTCGCAGTCCGACCGACCAATGATCCGCCCCCGGCGGGTGTCCCAGGGCGTAGACTGTGCTGTGTCCAGAGTGCAGCAGCGCCGCAGTGATTCCCCACTCTCGCAGCACATCCGCCATCCGGTCCAGCGCG
>CAZUCH010000294.1:0-4736 GCA_964619045.1 uncultured Planctomycetales bacterium
CGCTTCTGCATGGGCGTGCGTGTAGTCATCGTCGATGGTGACGTTCTTGGTTTCCAGAGTTAGCCGGCCGCCGTCCGGCATGGCCTGGGCGGCGTTGACCGCCAGGTTCACGATTACTTGCTCGATTTGGCTGGCGTCCGCCCGTACCGCCTTGAGCGCCGGGTCGGCGACCGTCTCGAGCGTGATGTTCTCGCTTATCAGACGCCGCAGCATCTCGTCCATATTCGCCAGGATGTCGTTCAGGTTCAGAGTAGCAGCCTGCACGACATCCCGGCGGCTGAACGTCAGCAGTTGCCGCGTCAGCGCGGCCGCCCGGCGGGCGGCCTTCTCGATCTGTTCCATGGATTGGACCACGCCGTGGTTCGTCCCCAGTTCGGTCCGCACGCGCTCCAGTCCCACGTCGACGTTGCCCAGGATCGCGGTGAGGATGTTGTTGAAATCGTGCGCCACGCCCCCGGCCAGTTGCCCGACAGCTTCCATCTTCTGCGCCTGGCGGAGCTGGGCCTCCAGATCCCGTCGCACCGCCTCGGCTTCCTTACGCTCAGAGATGTCGCGATCAACGGCCATAACCCGGTCTTGCCCTCCGATCGTGACTAGGTTCAGGCTAACCTCCGTCCAGAATAACTCACCGCTTCGCTTGCGACACAACCACTCAAAAGACTGGTGCCCTTCGTCGATGGTCCTCTGGATCCACCGATCCGCCTCTGCCTGTGAGTAGGGCGGCTGCCCCTGGCTGATATCCTGTACGGTCAGGCATAAGGCCTCTGCGTGTGAGTACCCGAACATGTCACACATGGTCTTGTTGGCGTCAACCACCGCCCCGGTGGCCACGTCATGCAAGACAATGGCATCGCCGGAGGAGTTGAATATCTCGCGATAGTTGCGCTCGGAGGCCTGCAAGGCTTCCTTGGCCAGCTCGCGCTCGGTGATATCGAGCACGGTAAACGTAACCCCCTTCGACAGGTCCGCGAGATCCAAGGGCGTGGAACTAAGGAGCACGTCGATCACGCGCCCATCCTTGCGCTGCCAGCGAGTCTCCACCGTTCCCGTGCCAAGATCGCGGATCTGCGCGTACTTGACACGCCCGACATACTCGTAGTCCTCATCGCTCGGGTAGAGTATCCTGGCGCCCTGGTCGATGAGTTCCCCTTCAGAGTATCCCGTCATCTCACACAAGCGCTCGTTGACCTGCTTCAACACGCGGTCGACGACGACCCCAATACCGGTAGGGGCGGCCCGGAACAGGCTTTGCAGATTGGCTTCGCTTTCCCGCAGCGCCTCCTCAGCCCGCTTCCGCTCGGTGATGTCTTCGCCGGAAGAGAGCGTTCCTACGATTGCCCCCTCCTCGTCTCGCAGAACAGTGTTCTGCCATGCGATCAAACGCTCCACGCCGCTCTTCGTCAGAACCGCGTTCTCGTAATACGCCAACGATTCCCCTTCGCCGCGCAGTACCTGTGTCGCGACCTCCCTCACCGTCTCTCGCAGGCGTGCTGGAAGGAAGGTGTCGATCCAGTTCCTTCCGACAATCTCCTCCTCTGTGTACCCCAGCACATCACAGGCCCTACGGTTGACAAGCGTCACCGTAGCTTCGGAGTCCAGAGCAACGAACATCACGCCGGCAAGGTCGAGATACGACTGGGCGCGTTCGCGTTGTTCCCTAAGCGTCTCTTCCGCGCGCCTGCGCTTGGTTACGTCCTTGAGGAATCCAACCATGCGAAGCAAGTTTCCCTGAGTGTCCGACAGGAGTTCCCCAGTGTCTTCGATCCAGACATACTCGCCATCCTTCCTCCGAACGCGGTAAGACCCGTGCGCGGCCTCCTTGGTCTTCAATGCTTGTGCGGTCACGGCGTCAAAGTGCGACAAGTCGTCGGGATGGACCAGATCCCTCCAGCGCTCCAGCCCGCCCACCATTTCGTCCTGCGCGTAGCCGAGAACTGACTCCAGACACCCTCCATACACGACTTCGTTCGTCCCGACGTCCCAGTCGTAGACAACCTGCCCGCTCGCATTGGCGGCGGCCTCGTAGCGCTTCCTCCAATCCTCAATGGCCTCTCTAGCGCGCTGACGCTCAGTGGTGTCCTCGCCGATGGCTTGGTAGGCGGTGGGGCCACCATCAGCGTCGAACAGAGCGCGGTTAGTCCAGCGCTGCCAACGAGTTGTGCCATCCGGCATACGTACCTGATGCTCGTGCGACCTCACGGGCGATCCGACGGTCAGCGACGAGATGTTGACCATCAGGGTCTCACGGGCCGTTTCTGGAATCAGAGACAGGAAGGACAAGCCGATCAACTCCTCGGACGTCTTCCCTAGGTGCCGGCAGTAGGTGTCGTTGACGTACGTGATCTCGCCGCCCGGCAGGAAACGGCAGATCAACGCGGGCATATCCTCGGCAACCGCTCGGTACCGCTCCTCGTTCCCCCGCAACGCCTCCGCTGCCCGGTCCCTGAGAAGGGCGTAGACGACAAGGAACCACAGGACGGGAAATAACAATCCGGAGTAGTCTTCGTAGCTGTCGAGCCCATCAGTGACTCCCGACCATTCGAGGACGTTGCTCACCTCATGGAACAGCGTGAGGGCAAGCAGGCTGGCCAGCAACCACCATGCATCGCGGCCAAGAACACGCCCCCCGCCACGCCACAACGCCGGCCAGGCGGCCAGGATCGCCAACAGCGAGACGGTGTCGACAAGGAAGACCCAGTTCATCTGACCGCCCTCCTCCCGTCGGCCAAGACCCGCCAGCACCAGCAAGCGAGCAGAATCGAACTGGCGGCGTAGCAGATGTGCTCCAGCAGGTTGAGCGCCTCAGGCCAGAAGAAGCCCTCAAGAAGGGTGAGTATCCAACCCGCCGTCAGCACCGCGAAGGCCAGCACGAACGTCTTCCCGGCCGGCAGTTCATTGATCCTCCCGCGGCTCACGGCGAAGTAACCCAACACGCCCACTGCGAGGATCAGTGTTATGATCTCGTTTTCCTGGATCATCCACGCGTCTCCTTATGTGCGTCATTGCCGCGCGTTGCGAAGGCGTATGTCGAGTCTCCTGGCGATGTGACGTGCGGCGGTGGGGCAGCTTGCGTCGCACGCACCCCAACCTGCTCGCGCCCGGTGCAGCTTTGGCCCATTCCGCACGATCTCCTCTGACGGCTGACGATAGCATAGCACATACCACCGCCCGTCGCAGATACCATCCAGCGTAAACCCATGATCGGCTTCGACCAGATCGGCTATCGCCGCCCGTAAGCATGTGCCAACCCCCGGCCAGAGCGACTAACGCCACACGACCGACGTCTGGACGCAACAGCCGTGGCGTCGACCTGCGCCGATGCCCCGTTCTGGCAACGCGGAACTGCCGGTCGCACCTACGACTCGGAACGCTGGCGGTACAGTGTTGGCTCGACGATTCTCATCATTGCGTCGGTGTCCAAACGTCCACCGAGAAACTCGTTCACAGCGCGCACTGTCCCTTCCGGGTTTCGTAGAGCGTCGTTGTAGCTTACCGACAGAACCCGAAAGTTGGCTTGCCCGGTAATCCACTCGTCGAATTCGCTCAGTTGTTGTGTGAACAGCCCCAGCAGCTTGTCCTCGCCAAGTTGCCCACCTCCCCGTCTCAACCGGTCCAGCATCACGTCCTGCGACTTGATGACCTCACGCAAGTGCCGACGCATGAAGACCACGCGATAATCGCGGTCGGCCGGCAGGTCGTACAGCAGCCGATAGACCATCTTGACCACTTTGCCGCCCGCCCGCCCGAGCCACGATGCATCTTCCTTGGTCTTCTTAACCGGCTCGAACTCGAAGTAGCCGCGCGGATTGTCGTCATCCGCCACACGGATGTTATCCGTCAGCGCCGGAATCCCCCCCGCATCGATCATACGCATCATCATCGACGTCCCCGAGCGCGGCAAACCGGAGACTATCGTGTACTGATCCTGCTGGCTGGTACTCATGGCTTGCTCGACATCCTTCCTCGATTCCACGGTGTTTGTAACACATGCGCATTCTATGCCCCTGCCCCCACCACGCAACCGGCACCGTCCCGCGGAACAGCCGCGGCGTGTGTCTGGACGCACCGATCAGTTGTGGGGCCGGTTGCACTTGTGGGACCGGTTTGCAGCCGGTCAGATGAGTCGCGGCCCCGCCACAGTTGACGCCGGCGGCCCCAACTCTGAGAATGGCACCCTGGTCCGATCTCAACCGTCGAGTCCCCGGCGATTCCGTTCCCGCCGCCGGCCGACCAAGTGCGAGGTGTTCCCCGTGAAGTCCTGGGAGTTACTCAAGGAAGCCACCGAACGCATCGGCGTGAAGGCGGTTGCCGCCAGGCTCAACCTGAGCACCGCACTCGTTTACAAGTGGTGCCAGGAGCCTGCCAGCGAGGATCCTGACGCTTCCGGTGCCCGCAATCCACTCGACCGCCTCAGAACCGTCTACGAAGCCACCGGCGACCAGCGCATCATCAACTGGATGTGCGCCGCCGCCAACGGATTCTACGTCTCCAACCCACAAGTCACGCCTGGCGAGCACGAAGAGCAACTCCTCAACACCACTCAGCGAATGGTCGAGGACTTCGGCAACCTCCTCTCGAGCATCAGCGGCAGCATCGAGGACGACGGCCTCATCAACGGCAGTGAGCCCGACGTCATCCGCCAGTCCTGGGAGCGCCTGAAATCGCAAGCCGAGTGCTTCGTCGTGGCCTGCGAACAGGGCCTCTACAGCGGATAGAAACGAAAAAGGGGATAAGTT
>CAZUCH010000295.1:0-4714 GCA_964619045.1 uncultured Planctomycetales bacterium
AGTTGCCGCCGGCGGCCGCGCTTTGCTCGGCGACCCATGTCCTGAGATAAGCGAACGGGTCGCCGGGGCTCGTGGCCGCGGCGCCGAACACCTCCAACGCCGCCGACCAGTTCGACCCGACCGCCTCATAAACCGCCTCGAAGACCTCCAGGTCCAGGTTGTAGCGGTAGTTCGACAGCACCCAGGCGTTGTTGGTCGGCAGTTCCGCATTGTGCGCAAACGCCTCGGGGTGGTTCAACGTCGGCATGATCTCAGCCACGAACCGATCGCGAGCCGCCTCATAGATAGCCTCGCGACCGGCGATCTTCTCAGCAGCCGACAGCGGCCCCCCGTAGAACGCCTCCAGATCGTCGTATAGCCGCATCAGGAACTCGTTGGTCACATCCGTGTCGGCGTATACTTCTGCCGCCAACTCGGGCCAGCCCGAATCCGCCCCGTACTCGGCCCGCAAGAACTGCACCGCTCCAGTCCGGCCGACGAACGTCGCCAGCGACTCGTTGAACACGGTGGCGCTGGGCCGGTAGACGGTGTTGTGCAGCAGTTCATGGATGATCGTGTCGGCCAGGGAAATGACGTTTCGCCGCAGCATCGTCGAGCGCACCGGATCGTCGAACACGCCCAGCGTGCTGTAGGCGTCCAGCTCGTACGTCAGTGTGTCGTAGCCCTGGGCCTTGAGTTGATCCTCGACGAGCGTCAGGTAGTCCTCGTCGAAGAAGGAGATGTAGGGCACTTCGCCGACGACCGGGAAGCTCCACGCCCTGGCGACCAGCGCATCACGCCGGGCGGCCGAGAGGTTCCATGCCAGTGCGTCACCCGCGCTGTCATAGAACATGGTATAGGAACGCCCGACGTTGAGACCGATTGTGTCGGCGGCGTACTCGCGAGCATTGACGATCAGGCGCAGCTTGGCGGCGTCGGTCTCGGATAGCCGGCCGGAGGCCAGGACGGCGTCGATCGGCTCGACGTTGCCCTGCACTCCGAGCTGCCCCTGCGCGACGTGCAGCACGTATGGCAGCCCCTCGCACCCGGTTGAGAGGAGCAGGATCAGGGTCCAAAGCGGGAAATAAGCGAACCTGGGCGACGAATTCATCTCTGACATCCTGCTCGTTGGTGACTGACGCGTTATGGTCAACGATGCCGACCGTCGGTATTGTAGCGGCCTGGCGCCCGGCGTCAGTCGCCCGGGAGTCATGTTGAGGCAAGTGATTGATGGGTTCTCCTCTGGCACAACTGGCAAGCCTGCTGCCGATCACCCTTGGCGGGGTCGACTGGAATGTCGGTGGACCGTGCTTCTTCTTCGTGGTCATGCCGGTTCTCAAGGCGATTGTCTGCTGGCAGGTCATCGTTAGCTTGGAGAGTATCCCCGCCCAGTATCGCCTCCTGGAGCCCAAGAAGACCTGGCTCCTGATGGTCCCGTTCTTCGCCCTCTACTGGAACTTCAAGGTCTTCCCCGCCCTCGCTGAGTCGTTCCAAGCTTGCTTCTACTCGCATGGCGTAGCCGACGTCGAGGATTGCGGCGAGAGGCTTGCCAAGTGGTATTGCGGCTTGTCGCTCAGTTGGATCCTGATCTGTTTCATGCCTGTCACCTTCCCGGCCGCCATGGTCGTCATGATCCTGTTCCTCATCAAGACCAGCGAGTTGGCCAAGCGCCTCCCAGGCGAGGCCGTGCGGGCCTAACTCACGGCGTTGGAGGATGCAACGGCACCGTCTTCACGTCGGGCAAGTCCTTTTCGCGAAGAACACCAAGCGACTGCGCAAGGCTCTTGATAGAGGTCAGGCTCGGCCGCTTATCAGCTTGAATTTTCTCGGCATGGGCAAGAACGGCGCGCCGGATCGCTTCCTTGTCCGGGTTCACTTCCACGGCTCGCCGAATGGCCCACAGCCTCCTTTGCGGCGCCGCCAGGTCCGTTCCCGAGCCAATATACTGGAGCAGGCGCTGCGGCGGATGTTGTATCTCTATCTGCCAGAGGTAGGACGTCAGAATCCCCGCGGCGTTTGCCCCGCGCTCGCGGAAGCGTGGCAAGAGCTTCTCCAGCTCTTTTGCCGTCTCCTGGTCGCCCAAGTGAGCCAGCGCGGCGGCGGCGGCAAAATGGAAGGTCTCAGGATCTTCTGACGTTCGCAAGAATTCCCGTAGCCGAGGCGAAACATCGCGGTTTAAGAGTCCCAGCACGATGTGCGGCAACTGCGTACTCGCTCGTTTTTCGTCGACAATCCTCAAGGCGTACTGACGCCGCACCTCGATGGGGGCCGGGTTCTCCGCGATCGCTTTCAGGCTCGCCGCTTTCGCTTCCAGGCTGCACCAACTTCGCGTGGCGATCACTGTGAGGACATCGAGCAACGGTTCCGGCGCACCGAGGACTCCCTCCAGCGATTGCGGGCACTTCGTGGCAAACGCGAACAACAGACTCGATTTGGCCGCGATGCACTTATCGCTTGCCGTTTTCTCTGTGGGGCGTAGTTGTCTTACGTCCAGCTCAGAGGCCCACTTGCCCACCAGGGCCACGATCTCTTCCGCCAGGGTGCGATTGGCTTTCTCGCAGGCGAGTTCGAGTC
This sequence comes from uncultured Planctomycetales bacterium, assembly GCA_964619045.1. Taxonomy (GTDB): domain Bacteria; phylum Planctomycetota; class Phycisphaerae; order UBA1845; family Fen-1342; genus JANQFV01. The sequence continues at coordinate 2,554 of CAZUCH010000295.1, forward strand.
CTTTCGCACGCACGGCAACGTGGACGTCATCGTTGGCGGCAATCGCCAGCAGACGCTCTCCGGCAGCGACGTCGCCGCGCCGGACCCCACACCGAATCGTGTTGGCACAGGAATCGAGATCACCGCCTGGTAAACCCCGATGCGCGGCCTCCAGCTTGGCCAGGCAACTCTCCACGTCGGCAGCCTCCACTAAAGTAGCGGTGCCCGCCATGAGCGCCGCACACAAGAAGGTCGTCATCAAGCTCGTTTTCATGGCAGCACCTTACGGGTTGTTCCAGTTGCCGGCCCAGATACGATCCCAGGTTTCCCTTGTTTCGGTTCCAGCTTGGTTCCAGCGTCCCGGGATCACGAGCGGATGTGCCCCACGCACGCCGCCGCCTGACGTGCGCAGCCTAACGTCCGCGTACCCCGACCGCTATCGGTCTCTGACCGGGTGACCGCTCGAGCGGCTGCCGGTGTCCTAGCCGACAGCGGACGCTCGTTTTCTTAATCGACGCAAATAGAGCCCGCCGACGGTCTCGCCCGTCCTCATAATCTGCTCTATCCGGCGTCGAGCCCGGGGGGGCGCTTCTTATTGGGTCACCGGCCGCGGCCAGCGCCGATTGCGCGCTCGCCCGCCCGAGTCTTCCAGGCTTCGTGACTCAAAACACTTTGGAGAGGGGCGCATCCAATTGTATGGCTTTATATAGCGGGTCTGACCCACCCTTGGAGCGGAGGCTCCCTCGTCGAACAAGATCGGACTTCGTCGGCACGCCCTTGGTGGCGTCGTGAAAGGAGCTTGGAATGCGTACGAAACTTCTGGTAGCCTTGGCACTACTATTCACTGGCGCCACACTGACACAGGCGGACCTCATTGACGAGTATCTCGGCTTCGATTCCATCTGGGAGCCCGGGGTCACGGGATTGCAGTCCTCCTACCACGACGACGTCGCCGCCGGCACACCTTTGACAGGCCCAACCACGGGCAGTCTGGCGCCGGTTTTCGGTCCCGGTCGAGTCTCGTATCCGAGTGGCGTCGGCGAGGTGCCCAGCCCCGGCGGACAGATGGGGCTTAACTTCGATCAAGGCGTACTCGGCGTGCGACTCGTCGGCAACGACCTCATCGTGCGGCTGGCCACCGCCGTAGATGCACAAGCGGGCTTCTACCACCCGGGACTGGAAACCTGGTATGGCCAGGGCGACATGTTCCTGGACGTGGCCGACAGCTTCGGCATGAGCCACTACGCGCTGACCAACTCCTGGGCTCGCGATGGAAGCGATCCCCGAGCGGTTGGCGGCAACTACTACAAGAACGCCCGGGACTTCCACATCGCGGGCGGTGCCAACGGCGCCAGCCTCGAAGGACGCCTGATTCAGCTCGGCGCCGACAACGATGTTAGGCTCGCCGGCGGCAAGGGTGCCTACAAGCCCAACAACGCTCCAGACGGCCTGGACTTGCGGATCTTCGCCCAGGATGGCCTGGATCTCGGGGATGCCGGCCTCACCCACGGCTCCGTGTCAGATCTCAATCGCGTCTGGCACCTCCAGACCTGGACCATCGGCCTGGACGGCCTGTCGAGCGACGCCGAATTCGACGTCGGCCTGCACACGGCCGCCAGTTGCGCCAACGACCAGATCGGCGGCACCTTCAACGTGCCCGAACCCACCTCGATCCTGCTCGTACTGGCCGGCGTAGCGCTCGCACTGCGAGCCCGGCGAATCGGCTGATCGATAGCCCTATCGTAGAATCTCCTCTAAAGGCCCACGCTCACTGCAATTCCAGAGAGCGTGGGCCTTGCTCTGCGCGCCCAGCGGGGCGCTACCGTCCGGCGCCACATGCGGCTATAGTGCGGATGTCCAGATAACCTGAGCAGAGGGAGTCGCCGTGATGATCCGTTCGATTAGATTGTCTGGGGTCCGCATCGTCGCGGGGCTCCTGTTGGTGTTGCTGGGGGCTTGCGCGTCGCCCCGGTCCGGGCCGACGGTCCCGGCATCGACGTCCGACCCGGCCACGGCATCCGAGCAGCCCGCTGTGACGCCCGCGCAGCCGGCCGGTGCCGTCCCGTCCGAAGCTGCGTCGCCGGACGCCGGGCAGCCTCAGGAGGCCACGCCTGAGTCCGACAAGCCCGCCGACGCCGAATCGGAAGAGAACGCGGCCGAGAAAGCCGAGAAGAAGGCCCGC
>CAZUCH010000296.1:0-4699 GCA_964619045.1 uncultured Planctomycetales bacterium
CCGCATCCGTCGCGTCCGAGACAAACGTCGCCCGCGCCGGCTCCAGAAAGTAAATGAACTGCCGCTCTGTCATCATACCACTCTTCACCGCGTTCTCACACCCCCGCGACCAATGACAATGTTAGGCATCCGTTAGACAACCGTCAACCGCAGTTCTTCGTTTTCCTCGCCAAAAATCAACACCTGCCGCCAGTAGCCGCCGGCAGCCAACAGCGTGGCTAGAGTAGCTAGACTTTCCGTGAACCATAGGGAATACTTCCCCTGGATACAGAACCGCGATCACCGGTACCCAGGAGAACCGCCGTGCTCGAATACACCCGCAAACGACTCGTTGCCGTCTTCAAGTCACTCGGATCACTGCTCCCAGTCTCGCCCAGCAGGCCCCCGGCCACCAATCGCATCATCAACCCCCAACCCGCCGACTACGCCCGACAATACCCCGGAGCCGGACTCACTCCCGCCAGATTGCGGTCATTCGTACAGGCCGCCGACGCCGGCGACCCCCAAATGCAATTCGAGCTCTTCGCCGAGATGCTACAGAAGTGGCCCCGGCTCGCGGCGGTCGAAAATACACGCCGACTCGCCCTCACCGGACTCGACTGGGATATCATCCCAACCGTCGGCGATCAAGATACTCGCAACTCCGACGCACAACAGACCGCCGACTTCTGCCGCCGGACCCTCCACGGGCTCGACCGTTTCCGAGAGACCCTCGACCACCTCGCCGGCGCCATCGGATTCGGGCTCGCGGTCGCCGAACTCGTCTGGCAAGACGGACAGCTCGTCGACCTCGTACCCGTCCCGCACTCGCGAATAAACGCCGATCCTCACGAGCCGTGGCGTCTGCGCGTGCGCACCGAAGACGATCCCACCACGGGCGTGCCGCTCGACCAGCACCCCAACAAGTGGATCGCCCACAAACCGCGCGCGACGCCCGGCCGCAACTTCGATGCCGGCCTGCTGCGAGCATCCGTGCTCCTGTACCTCGCACAGAACCTCAGCTTCAAGGACTGGCTCATCTACTCACAGATCGCGGGCATGCCGGTCCGGGTCGCACAGTTCGAGCCCGGCACACCGCCCGCCGACCAGCGGCAACTACTCCGGATGCTCGAAACCCTCGGCACCGACGCCGTCGCGGTCTTCGGAAAGAACATCGACCTCAAGCTCATCGACTCACCCCGCGCCGGCGAGCGACCCTACCAGCCATTGCAGGAGTACTGCAACACCGAGGTCACTATCCTCTGGCTCGGGCAACACCTGACCACCGACATCAAGAACAGCGGCTCCAAGGCGGCCGCCGAGGTCCACGACCGAGTCCGTGAGGATCTGCTCGTCGATGACATCGCCGACGAAAGCCACACTCTCCGCCGCGACCTGCTGACTCCACTCGTCAGGGCCCGCTTCGGGCCCGAGGCACCGGTGCCGTACCTGCGCCGCTCGCTGATACAGTCCGTTGACACCAGAGTCCTGGCCGACACGCTCGCCGTCGCCGTCAACCAGCTCGGCATCCGCGTCCCGCGCCAGTGGGTCCACCAAGCCCTCGGCATCCCTCAGCCCCAATCCGACGAGCCCATCCTGAGCCCCGGAGGTGACGCATGAGAACGCCCGCCACAGCCAACAGTAAGCGAGCCGCCCACGTAGCGGCCGGCCTCCGAGTCGGCCGGGTTCAGAACCCCGAGCGTAAGCGAGCGGGTCAAGAGCGGCACACAGAGCGTAACCGACGTGCCAACCTCGCTCTCCGACCGGCGACCGCGGGCGACCTCGTCCCGCTCAACTTCTTCTTCGACACCGCCCTGCGACAGGACTACTTCCTACGCCGCGGACAAATCGAGGACATGCTCAACAGCGATTACCACCGCGTACTCGTCGCCGAAATCGACACGATCCTGGTCGGCATCGCCGTCACCACCCGCGGCACGCGCCTGGTGAACGTGCTCGTCCACCCCGCCTACCGCGGCATCGGAATCGGCAAGGCACTCGTCGCCGGCAGCGGCGCCACCGAAGTCCGCGCCAAAATCGACATGAGCACCGGCGACCCGCGCGCCTTCTACCGCGCCCTCGGATTCAAAACCACCAAAAAGCTGAACGCCAAGGGCAACATCGAACTCATGCGACGCCCCGACCGACCAAGCCGCAAACACCGCCGCGCCGTTCAGGCCGGCTGACCCGACCACAGCCACTCCAACCACCAATAGTGAGGAGAACAAATGTCGCAACCAGCTACCACCATCGAGTCATCGCCGCCCGTACCCGTCGGACCATACGTCCGCGAGCAGGTGCTTTCCCGGCTGCGCCAAGCGCTCCACGTCGCCAGCACCAACCTCTCGCAGCAGTTCGACCAACTCCGTCAACTAGTTGGCGAGGTGACCGAGAAACTCGACGGCGTCAACCTGCCACGCGCCGTCGCCGACCACGACGAGCCTCAGCCGGCCTCGCGCATCAGGTGCGCCCTGCTCACCGCTACCCAGGGCAAGCCCGTGAGCGAATTCCTGCTGATACCCTTCGGTGAGGTCGTCGTAGAACGTCCCGTCGCCGGCGAGGACTTCGTCTTCACCCCCGGCCACGCCCAGTCCGCCAAACAGTGGTTCGACCAGATGAACCGCAAGCTCGCCATCGACTACGAGCACCAGAGCTTCAACAAGCTGAACACCCGCCCCGACGGGCTACGACCAGCCGCGGGTTGGATAGGCGGCCTCGAAATCCGCGACGACGGGCTCTGGGCAATCGACGTCACCTGGACCGAACGGGCCGGCCAACTGCTCCAGAGTGGCGAGTACCGCTACTTCTCGCCCGTCATCTTCTGGACCGACGAAGACCACTCCGACCTCGCCGCACTCGGGCCGGTCGCCCTGACCAACGATCCCGCGATGCGCGGCGTCCGCCCGCTGGCCGCGACGCGCACCCCGGCAACCGAGCCGGCCAGCGCCGTGGTCACCAGCGAGGAACTGGAGAATGCCCGGCGCGAGATAACGATGCTACGTCGCCAGTTGACGGCCCAGGAGGCGGACACCTTTGTCGAGCGCGGCCTGCGCCAAGGCAAGATTCTGGAGAGCACGAGCATGGACTGGCGGGCCGACTACCAGCGCGACCCGCAGGCGGCTGCCGATCGCCTCTCGCGCGCCCCGATCCTGCTGCCTCCCGGCCGGATGATCGGCCTCGATGAGCGTGGCCACGCCCGACAACTGCCGCGCGTCACCCGCCCCGACAGCCCGACGACTGTCTTCGGCTCTGGAGCCGTGGACCCAGAAGATATGGCGGCCTTCGATCGCGCCGACGCCGCCGGCCGCGTCCTGCGCCCCGGCGCCGCACCCGCCCGCATTGTCTAAGACCAGGAACCCACAGGAGAACCGAACATGGCACTTACCGCCGACCGCAACGTTGATTTCTACGCTTCCCAGGAACTGATCGACCTGCCCGTTGATGACAATGCCGTCATTCACAAGGGGGCCTTCGTCGGTCACAACCGGGCCACAGGCTATGCCCACGCGCTGGTCGCCGGGGATGGGTTCCTCGGCGTGGCCTACCAGCAGGCCGACAACACCGTCACCGATCACACCGCCGGCGGGATCAACGTCCGCCTGCACCAGTCCGTGGACATCGTGCATGCCCTGTCGGGCGTGACCGTGGCCGACATCGGCAAGGACGTCTACGCCAGCGCCGACGACACGCTCACGCTGACACCCGCCGGCAATAGCCGCGTCGGGCGCGTCGTCGCAGTTGAGAGCACCAACACGGCCCGCGTGCGCTGCCAGCCGGCGGCGCAGCTCAGCGGCCTACTCGAGGGCCAGCCGGTCGTCGAGCTGGACGATGCCAGCGCCACTCTGACACTGGACCACATGAACCGCACGCTGCTGATCGCGAACAGCGCGGCGCGCACGCTTACTCTGCCGCCAGTTGCGACAGTGCGCGCCGGCTGCTGGCTGCGCGTCGTGAAGACCAGCGTCGCCGCCCAAGCCGTCACGCTCGACGGCAACGCCGCCGAGACCATCGATGGATCCACTACCTACGCCGCAATCGATACCCAGTACGACTGCGCGCTGCTGCTGTGTACGGGGAGCGAGTGGGTCATTTTGAGTCGGGACATTGCCTAGGCCTGGATGGGTGAATCCACCCGTGGTCCGTAAGTAACGAGAACTGAATCCAAAAAGGAGAATCACATGAGTGTTGTTATTGATACCGGATTGACGTCGCGGGCTGTGGTGGGGCGTTTTTATCGCCGACTGGAAGAGTACGCCCAGTCCGCCTGGTGGACACGTCTGGCGCTGCACTTCTCAAGCAACCAGCAGTCCGAGACCTACAAATGGCTCGGCATGGTACCGCAGATTCGCGAGTGGGTCGGCGGGCGCCAGGTGCGACCGCTGCGCAGCCAGGGTGTGACGATCGTCAACAAGACCTGGGAATCGACCATCCGCATCGACGCCGACGAGCAGCGGCGCGACAAGACCGGCCAGGTCATGGTGCGCGTCAACGAGATGGCTCGCCGGGTGGCCACGCACCCCAACAAACTGCTGACCACGCTGATCCAGGGCGGTACCGCGAGCGAGTGCTACGACGGCCAGTACTTCTTCGACACCGATCACAGTGACGGCGACTCGGGCGTGCAGAGCAATGACATCGCCATCGACGCCGCCACCCCCACGGCGCCGACCGACACTGAGATGTACGAGGCGATCGTGAGCGGCATCGGGCAGATCATGAG
>CAZUCH010000297.1:0-1458 GCA_964619045.1 uncultured Planctomycetales bacterium
GAGAAGCCGGGCGCGGCCGGCCCTTAGCGTGACCTTGCCGGCCGGTCGGTTAGCCCTCGCCGCTGGTGACGAATAGCAGCGCCGCTCCCGCCACCGCCACCGCCGCCCCCACGATTGACCGGCCGCTCACGCGTTCCTTGTGTACCAGGATCACCAGCGGGAGTATGAAGACCGGCGCCAGCGACATGAGCGTCTGCGCGATCCCCAACGAGGTCAGGTTGGCCGCCTCCAGCGACATCCACACACCCAAGTACGGCCCCACCACCGCCCCGCAAAGCGTCAGCAGGTAACCATGTCGGCGGATCTTGGGGCTGGACGCCACCTGCCCGGCCACCCTGGTCGCCCCCCGTTTGATCCACAAGAGCGTCGGCACGACGAAGACGCCTGCGAAGAACATGCGCACCAAGGTGGCTGCTTGTGGCGCAAGCTGCTGGTCCTCGGGCAGCCAACCGTGCCCGATACCTTGCTTGCTGAGCAGCAGCCCCCCGGCCTGGCAGGCCGCCCCCACGAAAGCCAGCATAATGCCGGTGTTCCGCGCCGGTCCAACCACGATGTTCTCCTGAGTCGGACGCTCGAGCACAACCCACGCCACGCCGGCGATCGTGACCGCCATCCCGAACAGCGCCACCGGCCCCAGCGTCTCATCCAGTACAATCCAGCCCAGCAAGGCCGCGAAGATCGGGCTGGTCGTCATGATGACCATGGATACTCGCGGCCCCACGCGCACGAACGCGGTGAACAGCGCCCAATCGCCAATGGTCAGCCCCACCACGCCTGACAAACCGAGGAACAGCACCTGTTTGGAGTTGGCGTCTGGAATCCACGTCCCGTTCTCGCTCAGAAGGCGATGCGTGACCCCCAGAAGTACGATCGCCACGCCAATCCGCAGGGCGTTGGTCAGGGTTGAACCGATACGCCGACCGGCCGCCGTGAAGAACAACGCTGTAAACGCCCACAGCACCGATGTGATGAGCGCTGCGGCTGGCCCGGCGAATTGCGTCAGGGGTTCGAGCATGTCGGGATATTAGACGGCGGGCGACTCCCGGATGGAAGCCGCCCGCCAATCTCTGGGTCGTGGTGCTCGCCGACGCGGCTGAGACATCGGCGACACGAACCCCAACGGTCCCGAGCCGGCGGTCGCAGGTCCACCGACCCAGGGATGGTCACGATTCGGCGGCCCGCACTCTCTGCCGAGCCGCCGTGAATGTGCTGTTAAAACCTCAAGTTCAAGGCCACCGGCGTGCTCTCACGCCGACCCCACATCTCCTATCCGCGAAACGCCGTCGCCGACCTTCAGCGGGCCGGCACGTTTTCGACAAATCCGACGCAGCGTGCCCACACTCCCGTATTCGCCGCGCCGCCGCGCATATTCGCGACAGCCTGGTTTTTTGGCTCTCACCGGTCTTCGATTGGCCGCCATTGGTGATTCGAGACTGTGGGCATGCCGGCGCGAGAAGC
>CAZUCH010000297.1:1558-4696 GCA_964619045.1 uncultured Planctomycetales bacterium
CGTGCCGCGGAACTCGGCCACTGCGTCCGTGACGGCGATGCAGATCCGCTCGGCACTCTCCAGCGCATTACGCCTGATGGCCTCCCGGAATCGCTCCTCGCCGAACATCTCGCCGGCCGCATTGTGCGCTTCCCAGATACCATCGGTACCGAGCACGATCACGCTGCCATCGGCGGGTGCCGGAGCGTCATATTCCTTGTATGACCAGTCCGCCTCGATCCCCAGCGGCAGGCCGGCGCCCTCCAACTCGCTGAACTCATTGGTTCGCGGATCGTAGACCAGCGGCGGCTCGTGGCCGGCACAGGCCCAGCGCAAGCGGCGTTGCTCGACATCTATGACCAGGCAGACCAGCGTCATGAACCGTCGGCCGTCGGAATCGTGCACGAGGTGGCGATTCACGTCGTTCATCATCCTCCCCAGATCGTTCGCGGGCTGCGCGTGACTCCGCAGCAATGCCCGGCCGGTCGCCATCAGCAAGGCCGCGGCGATGCCGTGACCGGTTACGTCACCAAGCAGCACGGCCAGTTGCCGTGGCCCCGACTCGGTCGACTCCAGGTAGTCGTAGTAGTCCCCGCCGGTCTGGTCGCAGTAGATGCTCTTCCCGGCCACGTCCAGCCCGGCGATCTTGGGCGGCCGCTCTGGCAACAGTCGCTGCTGAACCTCCTTGGCCAGGCTGAGCGAACCGATCAGCCGCATCCGCTCTTCCAGCCGCGGGATCATCTGGTTGACCATACGTCCCAGCTCGCCCAACTCATCGCGGCTACGGATGTTGGTGCGGATCGCCAGGTCGCCCTGGGATATTCGCCGCGCCGCGTTGGCCAGGTCCGCAATTGGCCGCGTCACCGCCCGCGACACGAGCAGCGCTATCACAACCACCAGCACGATCATGACCGCCAGCATGATCCCAGCCAGACGCAGATGCTCCCCGGTACGCTCCAGCATGTACCCCTCGGCAGCCTTCGCCTGGGTCACTATGTCGTCGTGCGGTACGATCAGCAGCACCGCCCCGTCATTCGAGTCGCTGATCGGAGCGTAGGCCCACACGCACGCCTCACCATGGTGCGGCATGCTCAGCAGACCGGGCCGGCGAGCCCGCAAGTCGGCCAGCAGCGTCCGCGACTTGGCCTCATCGGAGCACTCCAGCCACTCGATCTCGATGGGCGTGTTCCAGTCCCGATCGGCCCGGACGTAGTCGCGCTGCGCGATGATCGCGATGCCCGGCATCCCGGTTTCCGGCCGCTCGCGCGGCATGACGATCATCGTGACCGCGTCTTCCGACCACGCCGCCGGCACGTCAACCGGGCTGGCCAGGTCCAGCAGGCGCACGTCCATGCCCGACACGCCTATCACCTGTCCGTCCGGCCCGTGTAGGGGCATGGACACCGACAGCAGCACCTCGCGCGTCGAGGCATCCACCATCGGGTGGCCGCCCACTGGGCGATCCGCCGCCAGCGCCTCGGTGTACCAGCTCCTCAGCCGCGGGTCGTACTCGGCCGGATACCCGCCGTGGCCGGGGAACGTCGAATGCAGGCCGCTCTCGAGCGCCACGTATTGCCAGAAGACGAGTCGCCGATGCCCCTCTTGAATGAACTGGTAGGTGGGTGTGAGCGACGTCAAGCGCGACGCCTGATCCGCCACCGCCGCCCGCGTCACGCCGGGCGCCGACAGAAAGGCTGCTTGCTCATAGGTCACCGGCAGAGGCACCTGCTGTCCGTCGGCAGTCCAGCGGCGATGCTTGCTGGATTCCACCAGTGTTCCGGCGGGCAGGAGGCCGCGGTCGATGTCGCGGGCCCACAAAACATCGGCCTCGGCAGGGGCGGGGGCGGCCAGCAGTCGTTCGGCCTCCCGAGCTTGGGCGCGCAGTGCCACCTCGATCGTCTCGGCCTCGCGTCTGACGATCGCACCATAGTCCACGGCCAGCCGCGCCAGTTGGCGCCCGGCCCGCTCGGTCAGGGCTTGGCGAGCCTGAGTTCCCAGCTCGACGCCCATTCGCCGCAGCGACCCATGCTCGAACGATGTCAGCAAGGCCAGCGGCAGGAGCCCGATGGACAATAGGAGCAGTAGCAGTTTCCAACGAATGCGCATGGCTCTGGCCTCCCGGGCCGCGCCGGCCAATCAAGTATCGGACCGTCGGAGTAGTATCCACCGCAGCGCCCTTTTGGGCAACGCCGCCGCCGCGTCCTAGTAACCCGGCCAGTGTGATCCGTGCGGCCAGCGATTATGTGGCGTTCGCGAGTACTACAGTGCCGGCGCGTGGCAACCGATGAGCACTACGTCTATGTGTTCGTATTGGAGCTGCAATGACACTCGATCTGGACGAATTGACGCGGGGTTGGGAGTGTCCGCCGGGAGAGCTGCGCGCCCGGATCATACCCGGGCGTGACGGCCAGGAGTTGGTCCAACTGCGGGTCGACCTCGGGGTGATGCAGATGGAGCCCGTCGGTCGCCCCGACGGCGAGCGTTACCACGCCCTGCCATCGGCGCGCGACTACATCGAGCACGAGCTGCGGATCGGCGGCAAGGGGATCACCGAGGAGGACTGGGAGGAACTCGAGCGCGAGCTGATGCAAGTGAACTATCGCCGCATGGCTTACTCGGCCGCGGCCGAGGAAGCGTTGCGCGAAGATGATGACGAGCGCGCCGGGCGCTTCATCCGTGGCGCGCTGAGCGACATCGACACGTGCCTCACCAACCTCGATCTCCTGCACCGCCACTCCAGTGACCGGGGCGGCTATCCCTCGTTGCGTCCCACGCTGACGTTCGACCAGGCGCGGCTGTCCACACAGCTTGGCATCGTCGAGGGCCGCTTTGAGGAGGCGATCGAGTTGGCCGACGCGGGCGCCGACAGCCTGAGGGAACTGCTATCCGAGTTGGGCTACGACGAGGAACAGCAGGCCGAGGATCCCGGGTTACGCTACCTGCGCAGTCTCGGCCGCAAGCTCCGTAGCGAATACGGCATCAGCCAGACACTCGCCGAACGTCTCACACAGGCCATCGAAGACGAGGACTTCGAGACAGCCGCCGACATTCAACGGGAGCTTGAGCAGCGCCGGCGTGAACTGTCTCCCGCTGACCGGGCCACCGACACCGAAGCCGAGTCCGGGCAGGACAACTGACGACGTCCCCGGCATGTGGCAC
>CAZUCH010000298.1:0-1200 GCA_964619045.1 uncultured Planctomycetales bacterium
GTGCCCAAGCGCGGCCGCGTAGACGACGAAGCCACTGACCGTGAGGAGCAGTGCCACTCCCAAGGTAGTGTGCCGGTCAGTGATCCTGGGGATCGTCATGGTTGATCTTGGTCCGCGACTTCGGGGCTTGGGCCCGTGTTGCAGTTGGCGAAGAAGGTGGTGATGCGCTGGGTCAACTCGCGGCCGGCTACATCAATGATGCCCAGATGCTCGGCGCGTGGTACCAGCCAGAATGACTTGGGCTCGCCGGCCGCTTTGAATAACTCGCGGGATAAGTCTGGAAAGCAGATGCTGTCATTCTCCGCCGCAATGACCAGGATCGGTCGTGGGGCGAGGCGGCCGACGACATCTAGCGGGTCGTGGCCAGCGGAGATGCACATCGCCGCCATAAGCCTGGAGGGGCCATTGAAGTACATGAGTTGCTGGATATGCCGAGCCGCGATGTGGCGATAGCTGCCGAATGCCGACTCGGCCACCAGGGCGCTGATCTCCGGGCGCTCGGCGGCGACGACGATGGCCACGGCGCCGCCGAGGGATTGGCCGTAGGCGAACAGCGGGAGGTTCTGGGCTTCGGGGCGCGTGAGGGCGTAGTCGATGGCGGCGTGTCCGTCGAGGATCGTCCCGGCGCGCGTGACGTGTCCCCCGGATTGGCCGTAGCCCCGGTAGTCGAACATCAGCACGTGATAGCCGGCGCGCGGCAGCCAATCGACGAGGGCCAGGTGTGCGGTGATGTTGGCGGCGTTGCCATGAAAATGTACGACCAGGCCCTTGGCATTGCCCTGGGCGGGCAGGAACCAGCCGGAGAGTGTGAGGCCATCAGAGGTGGTGAAGGTCACGTCCTCGTGTGTCAGCCCCAGCTCGTGAGGCTGGGCGTAGACGGTGTTGTTGGGGTAGTAGAATTTGCTGTCGAGTCCCACGAATTTCAGGTATCCGGCTACGAGGATCAGGACGGCGGCTCGCACGATCCAGCGGAATCGCCGCCGGCGTCGTTTGCGTGCCGCGGTTTGGGCGGCATCGTCCATCGTGCTCTCGGCATCTGTCCCGCATCCTTCCGCCGCGCTCGCGGATGGGGCGCCATTGCTGTTGGTCGCGGTCATTTGCTGGTGAGGATAGCGGGTTTGCGAGTGTGATTCAAAGTGTGGTGATGCGAGGGGCCGACTGATGTGGTTTGGTCCGTCCCCCACCCTTCCACGGCGCTCA
>CAZUCH010000298.1:1300-4675 GCA_964619045.1 uncultured Planctomycetales bacterium
TGCGAGGGGCCGACTGATGTGGTTTGGTCCGTCCCCCACCCTTCCACGGCGCTCAAGGGTGGGGCACCCGTGCCGACCGGTTGAAAACCGGTCCCACAAGAATGGGGCTACAGCTCCTCGATGTTTGTGCCGCTCCTGGTGGCCTCCAGGAAGCCTTGTAGCTTACGCGAGCGGACAGGGTGCTGGAGCTTGCGGATGGCCTTGGCCTCGACCTGGCGTACGCGTTCGCGCGTGACTTTGAAAATCTTGCCGACTTCTTCGAGGGTGTAAGTGTATCCGTCGCCAATGCCGTAGCGGAGCTTGATGATCTCGCGTTCGCGGTATGTGAGTGTCTTGAGAACGGCTTCGATGCGGTCCTTGAGCATGTCGCCGCTGGCGCAACTGACGGGCGACTCGGCTTTCTCGTCTTCGATGAAGTCGCCGAAGTAGGAATCTTCGCTCTCGCCGACTGGGCGGTCGAGTGAGATGGGGTGCCGGCTGATTTTCATAACGCGGCGCGCTTCGGAGACTGGCATCTGTGCTTCGTTCGCAATTTCCTCGATGGTGGGCTCGCGTTTGAGCTCCTGGAGGAGTTTCTTGCCGAGGTTGCGCAGCTTGCTCATCGTTTCGATCATGTGGACGGGGATGCGAATGGTGCGGGCATGATCGGCGATGGCGCGCGTAATGGCCTGTCGAATCCACCAGGTGGCGTAGGTGCTGAACTTGTATCCGCGCCGGTATTCGTACTTGTCGACGGCGCGCATCAGTCCGGTGTTACCCTCCTGGATGATGTCGAGGAAGCTGAGTCCGCGGTTGCGGTATTTCTTGGCGATGGACACGACGAGGCGCAGGTTTCCGCCGGCCAGTTTACGTTTGGCTTCTTCATACTCGCCAAAGACTTTCTTGCCCTCGTTGACTCGCCAGCGCAGGTCTTCGGCGGACTCCATGACCAGGTCGCCGAGGCCGTGCAGCTCCTCATTCATGGCGCCGGCTTCGTCGGGTGGCAGGGTCTTGGCGTTGGTCTTGAGCTCGTGCTGGAGGCTCTCCATCTTGCGGACCATCGAACCGAGCTTGCGCATCATGGGGGTGATACGGTTGGTTCGCAGGCACAGTTCCTCGAGCAGGGTAACGGCCCGACGCCGGCGCTGGTTCATGCGCTCGAGAGCACCGGCGCGCGCGACTGCCGCGGCGCGCGTGTCGCGCACGACGGCCCAGTCAGCGTGGTTGAGTTCGAGGAGCTTCTCGACGGTGGCCTGGTTGGCCGGCAGGCGTTTGATGATCGTGGCCTTGGCCATGCTCTCGGTGGTCGAGATCTTCATGGTGCGGTCGAATGGCATTCGGCCGGCGGCCACGGCACGCATGATCTCGACAGCCTGTATGAGGCAGTAGTCGTTTTCGAGCACCCGGCGGCGGAATGCCATGCGCGTGAGCTCGATCTTCTTGGCCAGGGCGATTTCCTGCTCGCGGGTCAGCAGTGGGATCTCGCCCATCTGCGTGAGGTACATGCGCACGGGGTCGTCGACCCGCCGGGTAGCCGTCTCGGAGAGGTCGACATCGGTCACGTCATCGAGGCTGACGCCGCCCTCGAGCGAGCCCCCACGTTTGCGTTGGGCGTCGCGGAGCTTCTCGGCCTCGATCTCGTCGATCATGCTGATGCCGTTGCTCTCGATGCGGTTCAGCACACTCTCAAGCTTCTCGGGGGCAATGGCCTCGTCGGGGAGCGACTCGTTGAGCTCTTCCCAGGTGAGGAACTTGCGGCGCTTGCCCTTCTCGATGAGCTCGTTGACGCTCTGCTCGATCGGGTCCATGTCACGTTTTGCCACAGCCATTCGGATTCTCCCAGAAGCCGTCGACCGTGCCTCGAATGGCGGGCACGTCCGCGTGTCAGTACATCCATTTTTCCGGCGTCGGCCCCTACATGGGGCAGTGGACCGTGCTCCGTGAGGGTCTTAGGCCGCACGTCGGCCGAGTTACGGCGATGACGCGGCACTCCAGTGACTCTCGGTGGACAACGCCGAGCGTCGCCCACGGGTATTCTCGACGAGGGCGCGAAAGGCCTCGTCGTCGTCGCCGTTCTGTCGCACGTTATCGCGCACGAGAGCCCACTGGAGGACGTCCAGTTCGGCGGCGAGCTTGTCTTTGGTTGCGCACATTGTCTCGAGGGTCGAATCAAGCCCCAGAACCCGGGCTCGGACGCGACCGACCAACTCACATATCGCACTGTCACTACAGTGCTTTACGACGTCCCCTAAAGAGTATTCACCCACATCTTGGTGAACTTCAAGGAGAACGTCATAAAGGTTGCTCCAGGTCTGAGAATGTTGCACTGCCTGGGCCACTTTGTCATCGACGGTCTGCCACCGAGCGGAGTCGATGAGCAAGAGTCCCAATACCGTTTCGACTGCCGTTATCAGACCAGCGGGCAATCCGCGGATATCAGCGTCATAGGCGGATGCGGCGTCTGTCTCGGGCGTCTGTCGTCCGTCACTTCGCCTGAGTGTGTGTTTTGCGGCGGCGAGGAGGTCGAAGACCTCGCGCGACGGCACGCCAAGAACATCGCTCAGACGGCCAGTCAGCATGTCCTGCTGCAGCGGGTCGAGATTTCCGGCAACGGCGATACCGGCGACGAAGCGGACAAAGTCCTCGATGGCGGCTCGCCGGCCGCGTTGGTCGCTCTGGTCAATCGCGCTAAGTGCTTGTGACCACTTGAATTCTAGCGCGTCCACGGCGTCATTCAAGTGCTGAGCGAAACCGGCGGCTCCGGAATGCAGGACACAATCGGCGGGATCCTGGCGGCCTTCCAAGAGAACCACTCGAACGGCTGTTTGCGTTCGCAGGGCGACCTCGACGGCTCGGTCGGCGGCTCTGACGCCCGCGTCGTCGCCGTCGAAACAGAGGTAAATGGTGCTGGCGAGGGGCCTGATGAGCTTGGCGTGAGCGTCAGTGAAGGCGGTTCCGAGCGTGGCGACGACGTTCTTGAAGTCGAACTGGGCCAACAGGACGGCGTCGAGATAGCCCTCGACGACGATGACCGCGTCCCGCTCTTGGATTGCCTGGCGGGCCATCTTGAGGCCGTAGAGGATCCGTGATTTGCTGAACAGGGCCGTCTCGGGCGAGTTCAAGTACTTGGCCTGGTCGTCGCCCAGGGTGCGCCCGCCGAACGCGATTACCCGGCCAAGGGCATCGGCTATGGGGAAGATCAGCCGATTGCGAAAACGGTCGTAAGTGTTGCCCTGCTCATTCGTTGTGATCAACCCCGCCTGTTGAAGCAGCTCTGGATTGAGTCTTGATTGCTGGCCCGCGCGGAGAAGGTCGTTCCAGTCATCGGGGGCGTAGCCGAGGTGGAAGCTGGAGATTGTCTCGGCGGTCATGCCGCGGTCGAGCGCGTACTGGTTT
>CAZUCH010000299.1:0-4670 GCA_964619045.1 uncultured Planctomycetales bacterium
CTGCATCAGCCTGGTCGGCGTCACCGATCGCTCCGATAACCCGCTTGAGGGCAACTGGCGCGTCGACCTGACCTCGCTGCCCGGCGATGCCACCGGCGACCGCCGCGTCAACAACACCGACGCCGGCGGCGTGGGCAGCCTACTGGGCACCGATCCCATCGAGCGAACCGAGCTGTACCACCTGCGCAGCGACATCAACTGCGACGGGCGCATCGACATCGACGATCTGAACGCGGTCTTCGCCGCACGTGGCACCGACGCGCGCTACCTGCCGCATCCGTGCCTCGTACTACATGACATCGACAACTCCGACGTCGAGTCGACGCCGGAGAAACTGAAGAACTCGCGGCCACCGGGCAGTCTGTCCGGCGGCCGCCAGGAGGTGGGCGGCCTGTCCGGAAAGCGCCGATCAGCAGGCGCCGCCGGGACCGCCCCGAGCAAACGACGTTAAACGTGTGAGCCGGGCAGTGGACGCGCCCGGCTCGGAGTATCAGGACTTTACTTTGGTCACCAGCACGGTCTAGAATGAGTACCGGACCACTTGATAGGTTTGCGCCCAATGGGGCGCAGACTCCGAAGGAGGAGCGAGAATGCTACGCCTGATAACCATGAGCCTGCTTACTCTGGCTCTGTGCGCGTCGGCTTCGGCGGACTACATCCTGACGCCGCTCGTGGACGGAGAGTCGTCGGCGATCGTCGACTGGGGTGATTCCTTCACCTTCGACCTCGTTCTGACCTCGGACGCCGGCGACGTCAACGACTCCGCCATCTTCCGGCTGGGGTTCACCGAGCCGGGCCTGATCTACGAGTCATATGAGTGGGGCGATCCCTATCTCAGCACGCCCCCCTACGACGACAGCACCCCCCTGCTCGCGGAGTTGCCGCTGGCGATCGACCAGGATGTTTTCGTCGATCCGGCCAACCCCAGTCTGATTGACATCGAGCTCTCCAACGTCCTGATCGGCGACACCTTCTCAGCGGGAACGCTGATCTCGCTGTCAGTCACCGTGCCGATCGACTACGGCTACGAAGGCTCGATCTACATCTTCGCCATGGTCGATACGATCGGCAACGGGTTCGATGAGATCCCCACTACCGCCGGCCCCGTATTCGAGTTGATGGTCGTACCGGAACCGGCGACATTCGCGGCGTTGGTACTGGCATCGCTCGTCGCGGTGCGCCGCGGGCGTTGACCGTCGTAGCGGCCGACCTCCGAGTCGGCCGTCTGCCCGCTCGCTCACGCTCGGGGTTCTGTAGAGGACGGGCCCCCGCGTCGGCTTTCGACGCTCTCCTGACAGGCTACTAACCCGCCTTGTTGCCGACCAAAATCATATCCTGGCTTTCCTCGCGGCTGTAGGGCGTCTCCGCGTAATCACCCACCACCCGCGCCGCATCGAGTCCGACATCCGCGGCCGCCGCCAGCAGTTCGCTC
Organism: uncultured Planctomycetales bacterium; assembly: GCA_964619045.1. GTDB lineage: Bacteria > Planctomycetota > Phycisphaerae > UBA1845 > Fen-1342 > JANQFV01. The sequence continues at coordinate 1,433 of CAZUCH010000299.1, forward strand.
TGCTCGATCCCCAGCAATGTCGCCCCGTCGAAATGCCCCGCGACCTCGCCGTTATCGAGATCGAGCCGCGCGAAATCGACGTAGCCGCGCGAACCAACCCGGTGAATCCCCTTCAGCACCACGCAATCGACACCCGACACCCGCATTCGCTGACACTTCTGCCACTGCGTCGGTCCGTCCGGCAAGCGCCATAGATTGAGCACTTGGACAACCAGCACGCCACCCGCCCGAATCGACGCGACCATGGCGCCCAAGACCGCTCGAACCGCCGCCAGGTCCGGCACGATCGACAAGGAGTTCCCCACGCACACAACCGCGTCAAAGCCGGCCGGCGGATCGTGCGGCTGCTCGTATGACCGCTCGACCCACTGCAAGCCGTCGCTCTGGCCGCAGCGCCGCCGACAGTAGGCGATCATCGCCGGGTCAACGTCCGCTCCGGTCACGCGCAGCCCCCACGAGTTGAACAACGCCGCGTGCCGACCCGTGCCACAAGCCACGTCCAGGAGGCTCTTGACGCCGTTGCTCTCGAACAGGCGCCGGTAGAACGGCGTTTCAACGCCCAGACGCCGCTCCCAGTTGACCATCTCGTCATACAGCTCGGGACCGGCGGCGAATGACTTTGTCGATGCGGGCTCACTCATGACTGCACTCTCCACGCGCCGCGGTCGGCCAATCTGCTTCGATTTCGATGCCTTCTGCCCGGCGAAACTCCGTGGCTTGCGAGCCGGTGCCCAGCAGCGAATGCATCTTACCTGTTCAACCTTTCATACTCACTGGGGCGTGCTGCTTGCGACCAGCAGGGTGCGGCTGCCCGGACACCGCCCCCCACGGCCCCCTTCTCTGGAATAATAGCGCAACACGCCCGGTTATCAAGATCATGGCCCCGGCTGCTTTGCGTGCGTTGCACATCTGACGCGAGGGCATACAATGGCCGGATTCAGCCTCGCCCCGGCGTCTGGCGGGGTGGTGTGTGGTCGGCTTGTGCGTTCCAAGCGTACGGCCGATCGGCTTCCCGATGTGATCTCGCCGCTCACGGAGCGACAACCCGTGCCGCGGACGGCCTGCTGGGGATGAGCCGGCCCGGTGCAACTTACGAGCGAATATGCAAAACGAAACTCGCCGACTGATTCTCGCCATAACCGCGTCGATGGTGATCCTGCTGGGCACGCAGTTTATCATTCGCTGGTACTACCCGCCGTCCGAGGAGCCGAGTCAACCCGCGTACAGGCCGGCCCCCAGCATGCCCGTCACCAACGGGGACGACGGGGCGTATGCCGGCACCAGGCCGGCGAGTGGACCGACGAGCGGACAGACGACAGCTCCGTCGATCAGCGGCGCTTCGGCACCGGCCTATGCCTTCTCGACTGGGGAGAGTCTCGCCTCGCTCAAGCTGGGTGGTTCGGAAGGTGACGCTCTGGGTCTCGAACTCAACCCTCTCGGAGCCGGCTTGGCTACGATTCAGTTCTGTGCGCGGGACAAGAAGGACCACTATGTCTATCGAGAGTCGCTCGATGTAGAGGAGCCCTACGAGCTGATTTCGCCGGTCTATGACGGCACGCGCGACCGCTACTCGTTTGCCACGTACTGGATCTGGGTCGAGGAGTTGGGCACCGCCGGATGGTCGATGGACAATCTGGCGTGGGCAGTGACCGAGAAGACCGCGCACAAGGCCGTGTTCACCACGGAGTTGCGCGCGGGTGAGACCGGCGATGCACTGCTACGGCTCGTGAAATCGTACGAGTTGCGGCCCGGGAAACCCGTGGTCGATCTGGCGCTGGCGATCGAGAATCTCAGTTCCGGCCCGTTGACCGTTCGCCTCCAGCAGGACGGCCCGTTGGGCATCCGCATGGAGCATCTCCAGTACGACATGCGGCGTCTGTTGACCGTCCAGTGGGCCGACGGAGCGCCGGACATGAACTCGGGCTACCAGCGTGCCAAGTTGGTGACGGCTGCCCGCGACAACGAGCCCATCAAACTGCTGGAATCCGACAAGGGCGCCTTCCTGTGGACGGCGCTGGCAAACAAGTACTTCGGCGTCTACACCCGCCCCATGCCGACCGACGGCGATTTCCAGAACTTCGTGACGGCGGCGAGCGGCTTGGCCGTGGCCACCGGCACGGACGAGAACCCGGGCGATCTGCTGGCGCGTCTTTCGTTGGCGCCGGTCAAGCTCGAAGCGGGGCGGACGGTCAACTACCCGTTCGAGATCTACGCCGGCCCCAAGGATGCCGGCCACCTTGAAAAGGCCTCGCCCATCTACGCCGACAAGAGCAAGCTGGCTTACCAGATGGCCCAGTCGGCCGACGCGCGCTGCTGCTGCACGTTCGACTCGCTGCGCGACCTGATGGTCTGGCTATTGGAGAAGATTCACCTGGTGGTGCGCAACTACGGCATCGCGATCATGATCCTGGTGGTGATCATCCGCAGCCTGTTGCATCCGCTCTCGGTCTGGCAGCAGAAGTCGATGTTCCGCATGCAGGAGTCGATGTCCAAGATCCAGCCCAAGATGGCCGCCATCAAGGAGCTGCACGCCAACGACAAGGTCAAGCAGAACCAGGCCATCATGAAGCTCTACGGCGACGAGGGCGTCAACCCCGCCGCCAGCTTCGTATCCTTCATCCCGCTCTTCATTCAGATGCCGATCCTGATCGCCTTGTGGACGGCGCTGAACACGGACGTGAATTTGCGTCACGCCCCGTTCGACGGTTGGTGGATCGTGGACTTGTCCGCTCCCGACGCCTTTTTCACGTTCGAGCACCCGCTCACCGTGCCGATCCTGGGGCACCTGCCGCTGCTCAGCAAGGTTTTCGGGAACATAACCTCGATCAACCTGCTGCCGATCTTGATGGGCGTGAGCATGTGGCTGCAGCAGAAGTACATGCCCAAGCCGCACATGAAGGCCAAGGAGGATGCGGACAAGCAGCAAGCCGCGACCAACAAGCCCAAGTCCGGCCCCACGCCCGCGGACCAGTTGCGCCAGCAGCAGATGATGGCCTACATGATGTCGATCATCTTCCCGCTGATGTTCTATCTGATGCCAGCGGGGTTGAACCTGTACTGGCTTTCAACCAACATCTTCGGCATTTGCGAATCGCTGATGATCCGCAAGCAGATCAACGAGGAACGCGAGCGGCGCGAGCGCGAGGGGCCGCAACCGAAGAAACCAGGAAAACCCGGCATCATGAGCCGCTTCTTCAAGAAGATCGCCGCCCAAGTCGCGATTGCATGAGCAACTGAA
>CAZUCH010000300.1:0-4665 GCA_964619045.1 uncultured Planctomycetales bacterium
AGCCGCCACCGTTCGCCCCAACTCGCTGAGCGTGTTGAGGATTATCTGGAAGAGATCGCCATCGCTCGGCAGGGTGAGTTCCTTGGCCTTCTTGGGCCCCTTCCACAGCCAATACAGAAGATCCGGATGACCGGCAACGTCACGTAGCCCGGCATCGACAAACTCCTGCACGACACCAACCTCCCCAGCATCGATCAATGTCGTGGCCAGCTTGTCCAGCAGACCCGCCGTCGCTGTCGGCAGCCAGGCGGCGAAATACGCGTGCCAATCATCCGGCCGCACGGTCCGCAAGACCTGCATGCCCTGTTCACGCAGCGACTCATCAACAATGCCACGCAGTACCGTTCCCGGGTCGTCGGCCAAGCGCAGAATCTCGGTCGCCAGTTCGCGGCTCTCATCGGTCGCCGGCAGACCTCTCTCCTCCAACCGACGGATCACCAGCGCACCGGCCAGCGCCTCGGCCACACGGTGCGGACGCACTGCCTCGATCTCCTTGACGATGCGATCGTGGAAACGCTGCATGAAATCGGGCTCGGGAGTCTCCTTGCAGGCCTTCTTCTCGCGCAAGTAACGCTCGACCGTAGCCATCCGGTCGGCGGGCTCCTTGTGCGCCGCAAAGATGTCCCAGGTCTCGTCCTCGAACGTCTGACCCTCGGCGGAGAAACTCAGCATGATCGGCGAGCGACCCTCCATAATCACGTGGGGCGAGCGCTTCAGCTTGGTCTTGGCCCGAGTCCACCACTTCGACCAATCCCGCGCGTCAATGTACGTCGGCACCAGGTCGTGCTTAAGCATGTCCGCGCTCATCATCTCACCGTGAGAGTGGATCAAGCCGATGACCACGCTCACCGGGTCGTCCTGCATCATGTCGACCAGGTCCGCCGGCCGCAGTTGCCGCAACACTCGGAAATCGTCCGACGCTATGCGGTCGTACCCACGCACCACGTCGTTGGCCGGCAACGTCGTGGCCCGTCCCCCGCGGCGTAGCGTGAACAGCGCGTTCTCGCGGTCGATGTCAGTCACCTCGACCACGCGATCATCCATCCGGCTGATGAGCGTGTCGCCCGACTGGAGCGTCAGGCACAAGTCCAGCAGCCGCGTCGCGCTGCGCACCGGCCGCCCGCCGGCCAGGCCCGAGGCCGCCAGAACAACATCGAAGCGGAGGTATTCGCCATAGACCATCCGGTACAGATCAACGGTCAACTGGCGCAGTTCCGCACTCTTGGGAGCCGCCACCAGCGCCGCCTTGCACAACGTCAGTGCTGCCGGCGGATCACTCTTCAGGTCCGCGTTCTCAAGGACCATCTGGGCCAGCGTGGCCAGCTTGGCGGGGTCGCCGTCGCGCCACAACTGTTGGAACGGTCCCACCAACTGGGTCAAACTCAGTTGATCGTTCTCGATCAGCTCCAGACAACGGCCCTCGAACTCTTCGTATCCGCCGCTCTTGGCTAGTTCAAGCAATTCCGAAACGGGCATTGACTCTCCAAACTTCCTGACAAATACACCGGCCGGGCGAACCCGGCCGGACTCCGTCGTGCGGCAAACCAAGCTTGCCGCTACCCCACCATCGTTGTGGCACCGGCATCTTGCCGGTGGAATCACAGGCTAGAAGCCTGTGCCACAAGTCCTGGGATGGGTTCTACTCATCCTCGTTCTTCTTACGCAAATCGTCGCGCGCTCGACGCTTGGCCCGCAACAGCCGCGACGTGTACTCGCCTTCGGACTGGGCGGGCTTCTTACCTGTTGGACGCGCCACAACCGGCACATCCCGCTGCGTCGCACCACCTAACGCCCGCCCCAGATCCTCGGTGGCACGCTCATCGACAGTCGGGGCAGTATAACGCGCCGAGCGGCGTTCATCCGCCTCCGAGTCACCTGTTTTTTCGTCCCGGAACCGCTCCCGAGCGTCTTTCAGGCTCGAAAGGACCGCAACCACCTCGCCCGCCGCCCTCTGGCGACCGGCCATCTCGCCCAGACGCGCACGCAGATTCCGATAGACCTCGGCCGGGCTGATCGCGATTCTACGGACGGCAACGTCGATCAGGAACAGCGCCAGCATCCACTGGACCAGGTTTTCCCACAAAACGTGACGGGCCTCCGCCAGCGGCAGACCCGTCCGATCGTAAACCGTCGCCGTGTCACTCGAATCCAGCAAGCGCCCGCCAGTGCGCGACCGAACCTGCTCCAGCAACGCCACGTTGGCCTGCGATTGGCTGTATTCGGCGGAGTACGCGACCGATAAACCGGTGCGTAGCGAGCCGCTGACGACGCCGGCCCCCTGCCCCATCCGATAGCCAAGGTTGACAATGTAGTTGCCGCGGTCGCGAGCGTCGAACTCCGCCTCGTAACGACCCGGGCCAGTCTGCGTCAGCCGCAACGGCGTCGAACGCTGCTCGGCATCCACCAGGTTGCCGGCAACCTCCATGAAGTTGATCGCGTCCGCGTTCTTGTCCACGGCGTCGATCCGCAGCTTGGCCTTGCCGCCATGAACCGTCGTCGTAACGTCAAACGCGGCGGCGGCCGACTGGCGTGAGGCCCAGCGGATAACCTGGGCCCAGAACTTGCTGTACTTGGGCCACGACGTCCACTCCGTACCCCACTGCGGCCACATCCCGCTCGTGAAAGCAACCGTCTTGCCAAGACCAACCTGCCAGTGGGCCAGGATCGGGTCGTCGCCGTCCTCGGACTTGCGCACCATCGGTATGTCCGCCAGAGGCCGCGCTGTGGTCAGAACGTACCCGCCCAGACCCGGCAACGCCTCGCCCACCAGCCCGGGAACCACCGGCGACAACGGATTCGTCAAGCGTGGCGTGAACTGGATTTCCTGCACGAGCGAGCGACGAATCTCGCGGGCCTCCTTGATGAATATCTGCGGCAGCTTGCTGAAGTCGTTGGTGCGATAGAACGTGCCGCCGGTGGACTCCGCGATCCAGCGCGCCTTGCCCTCGTCGATCATGTGACCGCCGTAGCCAATCGCGACCGTCGAGCAGGTGATGCCGTGCTTCTTCATCGCGTTGATGACGTCCTGTCGCGGCGGCTGAGGATCGAAGTCGGAGACCACGATCATATGCTTGGGGCCGACGTCCTTGCGGGCCATCAAAGCCTCGACGCCCGGCCGCATCAACGCGTCGAGATCGGGCAGGTCGCCCATGCTCATTTTCTGAATGCCGTGGATGATGTTCGTGCGATTGCCGACCGTCTGGAGCGGCACGGCCCAATGCCCCTGCGTGTCGCTCATCCACTGCCAGGCCAGCACGCCGACCAGGTCGCGACTGCTGAGGGTCTTCACGGCTTCGATGGCGCAGCGTTCGCCGATATAGTTGCCGCGCTCGATCTCGCAGGCGTGCATGACAAGCGCGAGGGCGCCCTTGAGGAACTGCTTCTTGTGCTTGATATCAAAGCTGACGGGCATGACTTCCTCGACGGCGCTGCCCATCCAGCCGCCGGCCCCGAACGAGTCGTCCCCGCCCAGCATGATGAGTCCGCCGCCCAGGTCGCGCACATACACGGCCAGCGCCAGCTTCTCATCGTCGGTCAGGTTGCCGGCCGGAACGTTCGCGAGCACCACGGCCGAGTATTCGAGCAGACGCACTTGGTCGATTGGGTTCTCGCCGGCGATCTCGACCTCGCATACGAGCTTCTCGGTCTCCAGGGCTCGGGCCAGAATCCAGGCCGAGGGCTGCGCGGTGTTGGCGTCTTCGATCGTCGTGAGGATCAGGATTCTGCCCTGGCCCGAGACAACGGTGAACGCCTGTCCGACGTTGTTGTCCACGACCGAGTCCCAGGTCACGTCGTCCGGCACGAATTTGGCCTTGAACCTGTGCGCCCCCGCCACCCGCAGGGGAATGGGAATCAGACGCCGATTCGGCCCCGCGTCCAGTTCGACCGCGTAGCCGGCGCCCTCTTCGTCGCCGTTGAGGTCCACCACTTGACCGTTGTGCTCCAGCACGATTCTCCCCGCCGTAGCCTGCTGCGAACGCAACACCATTTGCAGGTTGATCGTCTCCTCGACGGCCGCCGTCGGCGGAGCCTTCAGAGACTCGAACACGACCTCGGCGTCGTGCTCATAACGCACCGGCACTATGTCGATCGGGATGTTCGCCGAGCCGAGCCGCTCGGCCTCCTCGAGCACGTCCCCGACATTCTCGTTACCGTCAGAAATCAGCACAATCCGCCCGGCGGTGTCCGACGGCAACAATGCCAACGCCATGCGGGCGGCGGCGGCCAAATTAGTCTGATCCGGGTCGGCCGCCTCGGTGATGTGGTCCACGGCGAGAGCCGCCATCGGCAACTGTTCCACGTCCGCCGCCCCGTCGAAGGCCACGATGCCGATGCGGTCGTCTTTGCGCCGGTCCACGCTTGAACTCTTGACGAACTCAAACGCCGCTCGTTGCAGCCCCGGCGGAATGCTGTTCGATCGATCAACCAGGTAGATCACCGACAGATCATCGATCGACTGGGTGCGCTGCGCCCCGGCCAAAGCCAGCACAATCAGCAACACGACCAGGCAGCGAACGCTGACCGCCACCGCCCGGCGTACCTTCCCCAACCCCGCCAGCGATCGAAACGACATCGCGATCAGCAACGGTATGGCGACCAGCAGCACCAAGTACCCCGGCGTCTCGAACCGCAGCAATGCCAGCAGATCAATCGCATACATCGAGC
>CAZUCH010000301.1:0-2370 GCA_964619045.1 uncultured Planctomycetales bacterium
TCGAGATGCACGAATCGCCGGTGGAGGCGTTGCGCCAGAAACGGCATTCGAGCATCTATCAGTTGGTGGCCGATGCGGGCAAGGACGAGCTCGACGCGGTGATTTCGGCGGGGAACACGGGGGCTTTCGCAGCCGGTTGCCAACTCAAGATTGGACCGCTCGAGGGTGTATCACGGCCCGGAATAGCCATCGTGATGCCGACCTTTCACGGTCCGGTGCTGATCGCGGACGTCGGCGCCAACGTGGCGCCCAAGCCGCGGCACCTGTACGAATACGCCCGCATGTGCGTGTGCTATTCGCGCCTGATTCTGGGCGTGGAGCAGCCGCGCGTGGGCTTGGTCTCGATCGGGGAGGAAGCGGCCAAGGGCAATCCGCTGGTCAAGGAAGCTCGCGGCCTCATAACCGAGGACGGATCGCTGCACTTCGTCGGCAATGTCGAAGGACGCGACATTTTCGGTGGCCGCTGTGACATCGCGATTTGCGACGGCTTCGTGGGCAACGTCATTCTCAAGCTGACCGAAGGTCTGGCGGAGGGCTTGTTTAAGACCATCGTTCATGAAATCAAGGAGGACGGCCCCGAGTTGCTGTCCCGCTTCGAACCCATCGTGGACCGCATTTGGAAACGCCATGATTTCGCGGAGTACGGCGGGGCGCCGCTCCTGGGCATACGCAAGATGGCGATCATCTGCCACGGCCGGAGCGACCAGCGAGCCATCGGCAACGCCATCCGTGTGGCGGTCGAGCAGGATCGCCACAATCTGGTGGCCACGATCGCCGAGGAATTCGCCGCTCGGCAAGAGGACGCCGCATGAAGCTGGGGTGGCCGATCGAGATTGTCGGCACCGGCGCATATCTGCCGGCCCAAGTCGTCAACAACGCCGACATGTCCGTGATGGTGGACACGACCGACGAGTGGATCATCCAGCGTACGGGGATTCGTGAGCGTCGGAAGATCGGCGAGGGGGAGAGCACGCTGCAAATGGCGACGGCGGCCAGCCGAGACGCGCTCGCGGACGCCGGCTTGGCGCCGGAAGACATCGATCTGATCGTGGTTGCCACGGCGACGTCGGAATACCAGTTGCCCTCGACCGCCTGCCTACTGCAAGCCGAGTTGGGCTGTCGGTGGATCACCGCCTTTGACTACTCGGCCGCGTGTAGCGGTTACGTGTGGGCCTTCACCTGTGCCGCGCAGTACATCAGGACCGGGATGGCCCGCAACGCCTTGGTGGTAGGGGCCGAGTCGTTGACCACCATCACCGACATGCAGGATCGTGGCACGTGCATCCTGTTCGGCGACGCGGCCGGAGCGGCCGTGCTGAGGCCGGCCGGTGACTCGGGTTGTGAGATTCTCGCGGCCAGCAGCGGCGCGGACGGTGGTCGCGGGCACCTCATCATGATCCCCGGCGGGGGCTCCCGGCATCCAGCCTCGCACGAGACCGTCGATAAGCGCATGCACTACATGAAAATGCAGGGACGCGAGGTCTACAAGTTCGCCGTCACGCAGATGCAATCGGTCATCCACGATACCTGCAAAGAGGCTGGCATCACCACCGACGAGCTCAAGTTGGTCATACCGCACCAATCTAATTTGCGGATCATTGAATCGGCCTGCAAACGGGCCGGCATATCCATGGATCGTGTCACAATCAACATCGATCGTTATGGCAATACTTCGGCGGCGTCGGTCGCGGTCGCGCTGCACGAGGAGCGGAAGGCCGGCCGGTTCGGCGCCGGCGATCTGGTCCTGATGGTGGCCTTCGGCGCCGGTTTGACGTGGGGTTCAGTCTTGTTGAGGACATAGGATGACGACACTGGCCGCCATCTTCCCGGGGCAAGGGGCTCAAACGGTCGGCATGGGCCGTGACGTGGCCGAGGCGTACACGGTCGCAGCCGAGGTGTATGCCGAGGCGGGCGAGATACTCGGATTCGACCTCGCCCAGTTGTGCTTCGAGGGGCCCGATACACGGCTCAATACCACCGATATTCAGCAGCCGGCGATCTTCACGACCAGCGTAGCGCTCTTTCGGGCGGGGCTGGATGCCGGCTGCTTCACGGCCGATTCGTTCGCGGTCATGGGCGGGCTGAGTCTGGGCGAGTACACCGCACTGCATCTGGCCGGGGCGCTGTCGTTCGCCGACGCCCTGCGGCTGGTCGCGCGGCGTGGTCAACTCATGCAGCAGGCCTGCGAGCAGAGCACCGGCGGCATGGTTTCGCTGATCGGGGGCGACGAGGAGCGGGCCCTGGCGCTGTGCGAGCGCGTCTCCGATCGGGGAAGCGTACGGCCGGCGAACTTCAATTGCCCGGGCCAGATCGTGATTTCGGGCGACAAGACGGCCTGTGATGCGGCGGCCGAGTTGGCCGGCGAGTTTG
>CAZUCH010000301.1:2380-4655 GCA_964619045.1 uncultured Planctomycetales bacterium
GCCCGTGGCGGGGGCGTTTCATAGCGAGCTAATGCGGCCGGCGGCCGAGGGTCTGAGGGACGTGCTCGCCGAGTGTACCTTCCAGAAGCCACGCGTCCCAGTGACCTGCAACGTGACTGGTGCCCATCACGGCGATCCGGCGGCGACTCGCGACTTGCTCTACCAGCAGGTCGTCAGCCCGGTGCGCTGGCAGGCTTGTGTCGAACGGATGATAGCCGACGGCTGTGACGAATTCTGGGAGATCGGTCCCAATCGCCACCTGGCCGGGATGATGCGCAAGATCAATCGGAAGATGAAAATGGTCAACATATCCGGCGCCGAACAACTGGCGGCGGCCAAGGAGTAGAAGCCATGCAGGACTTGCAGGGACAGGCAGCGATTGTGACAGGGGCGGCGCGCGGCATCGGCCGGGCCATATGCCTCGAACTAGGCCGCCAGGGTGCGAACATCATGGCCACCGACCTGCTGGCCGAGGAACTCGCCGAGACCGAGGCGCAGGTCAAGGCCGTTGGCGCCGGCTGCGAGTCGCTGGTGGCCAACGTGAGCGATCCCGAAGCGATCGAGAATCTGATCGACACCACGGTCGAGAAGTTCGGCCAGCTCGACATCATGGTCAACAACGCCGGCATCACGCGCGACACGCTGGTGGTGGCCATGACGGACGAGCAGTGGGACGCGGTCATGAACGTGAACCTGCGGGCCGTGTTTCTTGGCACGCGCGCTGCGGCCAAGCGTATGTTGCGGCAGCGCAGCGGCCGGATCATCAACATGGCCAGTTACTCCGGGTTGTCGGGCAACGCGGGACAGGCCAACTACGCCGCTAGCAAGGCCGGTGTTATCGGGCTAACGAAGTCCACAGCCAAGGAAATGGCCAAACGTGGCGTCAACTGCAACGCCGTGGCGCCCGGCTTTATCGCCACCGAGATGACCGCCGCCTTGCCCGAGAAGGTCAAGGAGCAGGTCAAGTTGATTATCCCCGCACGCCGGATGGGCGACCCCGAAGAAGTGGCCCGCGTGGTTGCGTTCCTGGCCGGACCGGCCGCGAGCTACGTCACCGGGCAGGTGATCTGCGTCGATGGTGGCCTGCATATGTAACAGCGGGCGGCGGCCGCCAAGTCTTGTGCCTGGCTTGTCGGAGACATGGCTCATGGCGAATAAGAGACCAACGCGAATAGGTGTCCTGACCGGCGGCGGAGACTGTCCAGGGCTCAACGCCGTCATTCGCATGGTCACCAAGGCCGCCATGTCCGAGCTGGGAACCGAGGTCTTCGGCATTGAGGACGGTTTCCTCGGGTTGATCCGTAATCGCATGCGCCTGCTGTCCAACGAAGACGTTTCGAACATCCTCACCGTTGGCGGGACCATCCTCGGCACCAGCAACAAGGCCAATCCGTCAAACTTCGCCATCGGTGAGGACGATGACGGCAAGCCCATCTTCAAGGACGTAACCGACCGGGTCATCGAGCACGTACGCGCACGCGAACTCGAGGGGCTGATCTGTATCGGCGGCGACGGAACCATGACTGGGGCCGCGAACCTGATCAAGAACGGCGTTCCGTGCATCGGCGTCCCCAAGACCATCGACAACGACCTGATGCACACGCACCTGACCTTCGGGTTCACGACTGCCGTCGAGACCGCCACCGAGTGCCTGGACCGGATTCACTCGACCGCTTCGAGCCATCACCGCGTGATGGTAGTCGAGTTGATGGGGCGCAACGCCGGCTGGCTGGCGCTGCACGCGGGGCTGGCGAGCGGGGCCGATGTCATCTTGATCCCCGAGATTCCCTACAACATCGAGTCCGTCTGCGAGACTTGCATCCGCCGCAGCAAGCGCGGCAAGCGTTTCACGCTGGTTGCCGTTTCCGAGGGTGCCGCTCCTAAGGGTGGCAGCCAGGTTGTTGACCAAGTTGTCTGTGATAGCCCGGACCCCATTCGACTGGGCGGCATAGCGAGTGTGCTCTCACGGGAGATTTCCTCGCGGACACGCCTCGAAGCGCGGGCCACGATCCTCGGTCACGTGCAGCGCGGCGGAACTCCCGTGGCGTTCGACCGCGTGCTGGCCACGCGTTTTGGCTACAAGGCCGTCCAGATGATGGCGACCGGCCAATGGAACGAGATGGTCGTTATCCAGAAGGGCGAGACCGGGAGCGTGCCGATCGAATCGGTTGCCGGACAGCAACGCACCGTGCCGCCGGACGACCCGATGGTGTCGATGGCGCGCGCGGTGGGGACCTGCATGGGCGACTGAGGCCCGGCGATTGACGATTGACGA
>CAZUCH010000302.1:0-4631 GCA_964619045.1 uncultured Planctomycetales bacterium
GTCAGCAGGAATGGCAGCAACGCAAACCCCGCCAGCGTCGCGAACAGGAGACCCGCCGCATCGTCCGCGCAAGTGGGAGTGGCAATGACCAGCGGGAAGAAGGCCCCCAGACTCCCCATCAGCGCGAGCGTGCTCAGAATGCCGAAGATGATGCGCACGCGGTCACTGCGCGGGGCGAGGGGCGTTGGGTCGAGTGCCGGAGGTTCGTGTTGCGTCTGGGGAGACTGCTCACTGCTTGTGTGCGCCGCCGGTTGGGCGGGCTGCTCACTGCGCGCGTACGCCGCCGGCCGGGCGGGCTTCGTTTCCAGCGGTGTGCCGCCCAGAGCGTTTGAAAGCGGAACGCCCTTCGGAAGCGGCCACATGCTTGCCGCCGCCTGAGTCAAGAGTGAGATCGCCGCGCAGATCGCCGCCGCATGCCAGAGGTACTCCTCGGCGTCGGCGAAACAGACCGTAATCGCGCCCACGACGGCCGGCCAGAACGTGGCCCAGCCGTCAACAATGCCCTGCCTACCGTCCCGGATCCGCTTGCTCCAATCGCAGACTACCATCGCCGCCATCGGAGCCAGAATCAGGCTGGCCAACTCATCGTCGTGCGCGCCTTCCAGAGCTACGGCCAAGCCGATCAGCATGAACAGCCCGGCCATGCTGGCGTGCGCCAGACGGTCCAGAACCGTGTTGCGCGTCGCGAATCGCTGAAGAAATGCCAGGTTGACCAGCACCGAACCGAACGTGCCGCCCACGATGAAAAACGACATTGCCGTGGCGGCCTCCGCCGTGTTGCGGCCGCCACGCAAGAGCGCTAACACGGTCGCGATCGCGACCGCCACCATCAACAGGATGAAGCTCTGCGACACCCGGTGCCCGAACGTCGGTCCCGACCGCGCCACGGCAACGACATCCTGCCGGGCCGCCCGGCGCTGGTCATGTCCCCCGTGCCGCGGGCCCATGCGCTTTTCGAGCTTCGCCGCGCGCCGCTCCAGTTTCTTCGTCAGGTGCTCTAGCTTGCGCTGCATGCGCGGCGGCAAATCACCCGGATCGCCATCCACCCGCACATCCATCGGCGGGGGGATCGGCGGCAGAACCCGCCGGGCCGGCGACGTCAGCGTGGCGTCCGGATCGTGAGCCTCAACTGCCCGCGGCACCCGGCTAAGAGCCGTGGCGTCAAACGAAGCAACGCTGGCGCTGATCTCCTCGCAATCCATAACCGCCGCCAGCATCTCGTCGGCGTCCTGATAGCGATCGGCCGGATCCTTCGCCATTGCCTTGGCGATCACTTCCGCGAACGGCTTGGGGATGCTGCTCAGATCGGGGTTGTCGCGCAGATGGCGCATTAGGATTTCGCCCATGCTCGATCCGCTGAACGGCAAGCCGCCGCTGATCATCTCGAAGAGGATCACGCCCAGCGCGTAGATGTCGATGGCCTTGCTATAGGCGCCCGAGCCGATTTCCGGGGCCATGTAATGCACCGTGCCGACGCTGACCGTCTGGCCGCTGTGCTTCGAGACCGACATGTGCTTGCTGAGGCCGTAGTCGCCGATCTTCACGTACCCGTCGTCGTAGAAGATGTTGCCGGGCTTCATATCGCGATGCACGATTCCCCGCTCGTGCAGATAGCTCAAGCCCCGCGCGATGCCCTTGAGGAAGAAGGCCGCCTTCTGGACCCCCAGCCCACCCGGCTCGGCGATCATCAACTCGCGCAGCGACGGGCCACTGACGTACTCCATGACCACAAAGGGCTCGCCCGCCGCGTTCCGCACTACGTCGTGAATCCCGATCAAGTAAGGACTCTTGAGGTTCATGACGTGGTCGATCCCACGCAGCTCGATCTCGGGGTTCTCACGCAGGTACTTCAAGGCAATCTGCTTGCCAGAGTCACGCAGCGCGTAGTACACCTCGCCGAAGCCGCCGCGACCGACGGCCCGCTGTATGGTTATGCCCTCTAGCGGGCGATCGCCATGTTTGAATACGTAGGCCACGTCTAGTCCTCCGACACTCGGCCACTCCGGCCGATGGCCCGACCTGCCCATGACACACCCTGGCGCGCCATCAGGCTCTCACATACGGCTTGACTGTCAACCGCAACTCGCCGAACTCCAGCGTTTGCCGCGCAACCACCGCCCGGGGCGGCGAGCCATGCTCCTTCTCGCCGCTGGTCTGTCGAGCGTGCAACACGCCGCCGCGATCAAAGAGCACCACCGTGCCGCCGGCGACCCGCGTTGGCAAGTGGGCACTCGACGTAGCGCCCACCAGGCACGTTTCACGAAACAGCACCACGTTGCTCACATCCTGAGGCAGCCGGCAGCGGTGCGAAAGTTGCAGCACCGCTGACTCGCTCCTCGAACTTGGCTTACGAAACACCATCCGAGCCTTCGAGCCCAGCACGATGCGGTCGCCGTCGTGCAGCAGGATGTGTTCAACCCGGCGATGGTCATTGACCCGCACGGGGCCGTGCGCGGCCAGGAAGTAATCCTCGCCGCGGCGAATGATATCCGCGTGATGCGACTGAACGTCACCGGGGATCGGCACATCAATGTCCGCTCGCGTATCGACCCGGCCAAGGCGAACTCGGTCGCCGGCCACCAGCAGGCTGCTGCCCCCATCGTCAACCAGCACCAAGAGCGGCCGGTCCAGACGCAGCCCATCCGAGTCGATGACTTGCGTACGGCCTCGTGCCGCCGGCGAAGGCTGGCCGGCCTCGGCTGCTTGCTCAGCGGGAGAATCTCCGACCTGCGACGCGAACAGCCCCAGCGGCGACGCCATCAACAGCTCCTGACCCTCGGCCACGCGGGCCAAGGCGTCCAGGGCGGTGTCAACCCACGAGGCGTCCCCACGCGCCGACTTCAGCCGCAAGAGCGTCTGACGCAGCGCCGTGTAATCAGACGAGCCCAGCAAATGCACGGCTCGACCGCATAGTTCGACAATCCGCTCGGAGTCGGCCAACGCTGGATCGCACGGCAGGAGCGTCGAGAGCCCGTCACGGGCCGCCAACACCTGCTCGATACGTCCGGCGGCGTGCCAATCCGCAATGGTCTTTCGCAGGCTGGCCGCAAGTTTGGCGGCCACATCGTCGGCGGCCCGAGTACGGCCATGTCGCCGGCACGTGTCCGCCCAGTGGCGGATTGCCACCAGCACATCGCCGCGCTCGAGGGCGTCGACGGTCTGATCGAGGATCTCCGCGCCACGCGCCACCCGACGATCAAGATCCTCGGCCAGGTCGTCACGCTTGCGGCTGTCCTCCACTCGGTCCAGGTCGATTCGCACCGAATCCAAACGCCCGGCTCGCAGCCGGTCGGCGGCCTTGTTGTATGCGTCCCGCTGCTCGGCGTTGTAGTCGGCGTCCTGGTGCATGTCATGCTCTACCCGACGACGTAGAGTTTGGACGTCTGGGCCTCCACGGCCGATAACATCGAGCTGGTCGAGGTCCTTGAGGGCTTCCGAGTACCTTCCAGCCTGACGATGCAGGCGCGCCCTCGAAAGCAGCGGCTTCACCAGGTCGTCGAGCAGACGCTGCCCACGGGGGTGTGCGCCGAGATCAGGCTGCTGCGCCGCAGAACACGCATCGTCGATGCGACCCTGCCGCAGGGCCTTCTCGGCTGCATTCAGTCGTACGAACAACCAACGGGAAAACATGATCGGTCCTCGCGGTTTGACGCTGCTGACCGGGGGATTCTAACAGATTGTCACGCCTGTCGGGCGGCCCGCTCGCACAGTGCGGGACACGTCCTGTGATGTGGTATTCGGGGCCGGAGGGGCATTATTCCGTGCCCAAATGGCCACAATCTGGGGCCACGGGGCGCGATGTCTGCGCGAATGTGGATTTTTCTCCACAGCCATGCCCAGAAACAGTCGATAGTCTGATCGAAGCCGGTGGAGTGCGCACCGGGCGTACTCAGCTTCCCAGCACCGGCTGGGAAAGCGGCAGGATCGACAAAACGTTGCGAAAGGCGGTGCCGTATGTTTTCGTGGTGGCTTGATCTCCTGCACTTGGCGAGTCGTTTCTACGACTACGTAACGCTGGGAGTCGAGGGATAGAATGTCCATTGGGCCAATCCACGGTACCAGTAACCCCTTCGACCGACCGCTCACGCCGGGCGAACGAACCTGTGTCCGTTGTTTAACGACGGGCTTGTGGGTTTTCTCGCTGTCCATGGTGGCCTTATTGGCCACGTGGGCGACGCAGCCCGCTTGGTTCTGAAAGCCGACGGCCGGCTGGTCGAGTGTCTCGTCTTGGGCTGAGGCTGCACCCAGGTGCAACCCCGGCCCGATTGCATACCCGAGCTCTCACCAAACCCCGCACAGCCCCCCCATCGCATCAACTCCCCCCCTCTGTGGGACCGGTTTTCACCCGGTCAGATTGAGCCCACCCGTACCCCCACCTTCCAGACGGCATTACCACATCTTCCCTCGCGAGCGAGTACCATATCTCCGGTTCACACGAAGCGAGAACATAGCGCCAACTAATGACAGAGCCATTGCCGCCCATTCCGGATTTCGCCGAGCAGCCCTCGATCGCCGTCAGTGTCGATGGGCGCATCGCGGAAAACAAGTCGTGTACCGACTGCGGCTACAACCTGCGCGGCTTGAAGACCGATGGCCGCTGCCCGGAGTGCGGCGGCGACGTCGCCGCTTCG
>CAZUCH010000303.1:0-4612 GCA_964619045.1 uncultured Planctomycetales bacterium
GAGGCGTGGTACGGGGATGGCACCTTCGCCGCACCGAGTGACGGAACCGCGAAGCCGTACTGGCCCTGTGCATAGGGAACGAAAGACATGTCTGCCCTCGGTCGCAGTTCTTGCGCGTTGGCCTTGCTCCGGGCGGACTGTCTGCGATCAGTCGGCCTCAAGATTACGTGGCGCCGGCTGCTGAAATTATCGGCGTGTTCCGTCCACGCTCTGAGGCGTCTTCCGACGGTGCGTGCGGAATATTCCGTCCGCCACGATCGCGAGGACCGGCGACACGGGCTGCTAAGTGGCATAGCGACGGCTTCTCGCGCCCGCTTGTGGAGCGAGCACGGCCGGGAAGTGGGCGTGCAGCCTCAACTCCATTACGCTATCATGCCACGCACGCCTTGCCGCGGCGGCTGTGCCGCGGCGGCCCCCTCGGAATAGCGTGTTTCGCTTTGGAGCAAGCAATGACTGCCAAAGAGCAAGCCCTCAAGTACCATTCTGAACCCGTCCCCGGAAAAATCGAGGTCGTCCCGACCAAGCCCTGCCTGACCCAGCTCGATTTGTCGCTGGCCTACACGCCCGGCGTGGCCGAACCCTGTCTCGAGATCGAGAAAGACCCCGATAAGGCCTTCGACTACACCGCGCGCGGCAACCTCGTCGCCGTCATCTCCGACGGCACCGCAGTCCTCGGGCTGGGCAACATCGGCGCGCTGGCCAGCAAACCCGTCATGGAGGGCAAGGGCGTCCTGTTCAAGAGGTTCGCCAACGTCGACGTCTTCGACCTGGAAATAAACACCAGCAGCCCACAAGAGATCATCGACATCTGCAAGGCTCTCGAGCCGACCTTCGGCGGCATCAACCTCGAGGACATCAAGGCCCCCGAGTGCTTCGAGGTCGAGACGCGCCTCCAGGAGATGATGGACATCCCCGTCTTCCACGACGATCAGCACGGCACCGCCATCATCTCCGGTGCCGCACTGCTAAACGCTTGCATGATCCAGGGCAAGAAGATGGAAGACCTCAAGATCGTCGTCAGTGGCGCCGGCGCATCCGGCATCGCCTGCTCGACGTTCTATGTCTCGCTCGGCGCGCGGCGTGAGAACATTCTGATGATCGACTCCAAGGGCGTCATATACAAGGGACGCCAGGAGGGCATGAACGAGTTCAAGGAGCGCTTCGCCGTCGAGACTTCCGACCGCACGCTGGCCGACGCCCTCCGGGACGCCGACGTCTTCTTGGGACTGTCGCGCGGCGGGCTGCTCAAGCCCGAGCTGCTCAAGACCATGGCCCCCAAGCCTTTCATCTGCGCCATGGCCAACCCCACGCCCGAGATCATGCCCGACCTCGCCCGCGAGGTCCGCCCCGACGCCATCATCGCCACCGGCCGTAGCGATTTCCCCAACCAGGTCAACAACGTGCTCGGCTTCCCGTTCATCTTCCGCGGCGCGCTCGACGTCCGCGCCCGCAAGATCAATGAGGAAATGAAGGTCGCCGCCTGCCAGGCGCTGGCCGACCTGACGCGCGAGCCCGTCGGCCGGGATGTGCTCAAGGCCTACGGAATCGACAACCTCGAGTTCGGCCCCGACTACATCGTCCCCAAGCCCTTCGACCCCCGCGTCTACGTCTGGGAATCGGCGGCCGTCGCCCAGGCCGCGGTCGAGTCCGGCGTCGCCCGCACCCAGATGACCGATTTCGACGCCTATCGCCGGCATCTGGAAGCCAACCTGCCGGCCGCCCGCTAGCGGGTCCGCCGCCGGCCATCACGGGAAGCAGGACGCGCCGTCGACTACCCGCGGTCGGCGGCGCCTCTCGCGAGCCGTCGCGCGGCCTCCGCCACCGGGTGACGCTGCCGCGTTCAGCCGGTTACAATGGACCTATGCCTGCTGACACATTTGAGGTCATGAAGCAGTTTGTCGACTTTGACGCCCGGGACGCCGCCAACCTGCACGCCCTGGCGAAGTCGATCGACTCATGTTTGCCGAAGATCGTCGACCGCGTCTTTCGCGCGATCGACGAGTGTCCCGAGACGCGCGCGGTCGTGAGCAACGAGGATCGCGTCGCCAATCTGCGAAAGACGCTCTTGAGCTGGTTACGAGGCTTGTTCACAGGCGACTACGGCGTAGCTTACGCCCGTGAGCGGGCCTTGGTCGGTCGCGCCCACGCACGCGTCGGCCTCGACCTGCACTTCCTCACCGGCGCCATGGAGCTCGTGAATCGGGAGTTCGAACGCTGCATTCAGCTCGCGCCCATTCGTGGCAAGAAGGCCAAGCTCGCCTCTCTACGCAAGCTGTTGACCATCGAGACCGGCATGATGCACCGCAGCTATGCCGACGGACACATTGCCCAGGTGCGCCAAGCAGAGCGCGACGCCATGCACGCCCGCCTGGAAGAGGCCGAGAAGCTCGCCCAGGTCGGACAGTTGGCGGCCTCCCTGGCCCACGAGATCAAGAACCCACTGGCCGGCATCAGCGGGGCCATCCAGGTTATTCGCGATTCCATGCGGCCGGAAAACCCCCACTGGCCCATAATCGAGGGCGTACTCCAGCAAATCGGTAGACTCGACCACACCGTCAAGGATCTGCTCGTATTTGCCCGCCCCAAGCCACCCCGCTATCAACGCTGCGACCTGCAGCGCGCCATCCTACGCGTAGTCTCGCTGCTGCGCAAGGAACCCGCCTTCGCGCGCATTAAGTTCGAATGCACCGGCGAGCAGAATCTACCCGCAATCGCCGCCGACGAGCACCAGTTCGAGCAACTGCTCATGAACCTGCTCCTAAACGCGGCCCACGCTTCTTCCGAAGACGGCCTCGTCAGACTGACCAGCGCCGCCGACGGCGACCGCGTGCGCTTCGCCGTCGCCGACCGCGGCTGCGGCATGACCGTCGATGTCGCCCGCCGCGCCATGGAGCCGTTTTTCACCACCAAGGCACGCGGCACCGGTCTGGGGCTGCCAATCTGCCACAAAATAGTCGAAGCGCACGGCGGCCACATTCTCATCCAAAGCACACCCGACGAGGGCACCGAGGTAACCGTCGAACTACTCGCCAGCCCCGCCACGACCGATTCAGGAAGGGACGATGAGCATACGCGTTCTGATAGTTGAAGACGAAAGCCTGATCCGCTGGTCACTGCGGCAGAAGTTCGAGGAGCGCGGCTACCACGTCACTGAAGCCGCGACCGGCCAAGCCGCCCTCGACGTATTCGAGGAAGACCGCTTCGACCTCGTCATGTTGGACTACCGTCTGCCCGACATCACCGGCCTCGACGTCTTGCACGGCCTCAGACGCCTCGACCAGGACACCGTCGTAATCATGATGACGGCCTATAGCACCATCGAGATCGCCGTCGAGGCCATCAAGCTCGGCGCCTTCAACTACATCACCAAGCCTTTTCATATGGACGAGTTGCTTGTTACCGTCGACCAGGCTCTTGAAACCACCAAGCTCCGCCGTGAGGTCCGTGAGCTCCGCCGCCACTTGCAGGACAAGTTCGGCATCGACGCCATCATCGGCCAACACCCGTCCATGCTGCAACTCTTCAGCATCATAAAGCGGGTCTCACGCGCCGGAGCCTCGACTATCTTCCTGCGCGGCGAGACCGGCACCGGAAAAGACCTCGTCGCGCGCGTCATCCACCACAACTCCGACCGCACGGCCGAGCCCTTCGTCAATATCACCTGTACGGCCCTCTCCGAGGCACTCCTCGAAAGCGAACTCTTCGGCCACGAACGCGGCGCCTTCACTGATGCCAAGGCCCAAAAACAAGGCCTCTTCGAGATGGCCGACGGCGGCACCGTCTTCCTTGACGAGGTTGGAGACATGCCCCCCGCCCTCCAGGCCAAGCTACTCCGATTCCTCGAAGAACGCCGCTTCCGTCGCGTCGGCGGCACCCAGGAACTCAGCGTCAATGTCCGCGTCATCGCCGCCACCAACCGCGATCTCGAACGTGCCATCGAGGACGGCTATTTCCGCCGCGACCTCATGTACCGCCTCAACGTCGTCGCCCTGACGATGCCGCCGTTGCGGGCTCGCGGCGACGACATCCGCCTCTTGGCCCAGTATTTCATCGCCCGTTTTGCCAGCGAGTTCAAGAAGCCCGTGACCGACCTGCCGGATGACGTGTATGAGCTGCTCGCCGGCTATGGATGGCCCGGCAATGTCCGCGAGCTACGCAATGTGATCGAGCGAGCGGTTCTGCTGTGTGCCGACAACCTGATCAGCCCCGCCGACATCGTCCTCGGCCGCGCCGATCATCAGGCTTGGGAGTGGAACATCGGCAACATGACTCTCCCGCCCGACGGCTTCGACTTCGACAACCTACGCCAACTCGAAAGCCACCTCCTCGCCCAAGCCCTCGAGCGCACCGACAATAACCAGACCCAGGCCGCCAAGCTACTCAACCTCTCCCGCGACCGCCTCCGCTACCGCCTACAAAAGCACGGCCTAATCTAATCCCATCCCCCCGGGGAGCGCAGGGCTCCACCTCGTCCCTTAGCCCGGGTTATTCACCGAGTTCGTGTGTTTTTTTGATCCCCGGGCCGGTCCGCTGCGTAAAAGAAGCGTGGAGACGCATTGGCCCCGCCGGTCCATGCCCATCTGAGCCTCGTGCTCCGCGAGTGATTCCGCTG
>CAZUCH010000304.1:0-4607 GCA_964619045.1 uncultured Planctomycetales bacterium
CTCTACCTCGCGAGCCGTGAACCCGGAAGCACCCAACTCCAGACTGCCGCCGCTGGCCACGTCACGAAGGACATGCACCGCGAACTCGGTAACGCTTCTGAAGCCCGTGCCTTCAATGAGTCGCGATAAGTTCTGATACAGCTCCGCCGGAATCTTGAGCGTTACGTTCTTGCCCAGACCACTTTTCTTCTTCGCCAAGCAGGCACTCCTATAGCACTCTTGTTACACTCCTATTAGAGTGTGCCACATATTCGGCCAGAGTCAAGGCTCGAGGTGCGGACAATTGGTTTTTTCTGCAAACATGGTTAGCCGCGTCCTGTCTGGGCGAAGCGAATTGTCGGCGCGCGAGCCGCAACAGAGCGCTTTGCGTCGAGCTGCCGTTACGCCGGGAGGTGGTCGCACCTCGTGCCGCGGCTTGCTTGGGGCGCTTGAGGGGCCTAGACTGCACGCTTGCGATTAGGGGGCAGCAACGGATGGAGTGTAAGAGATGATCTTCGGCGAGGAGGGCCCAAAGCCCATGGATGTCCAACCACAACAAGTAAGTCTCGACGCCGCCGGCATGGAGACCGTGTATGCCAACTTCTTCGCGCTGGCCGGGACGCCGGACGAGCTGGTCGTCTACCTGGGTGCCCACTCGCCGTTGCCGAATGCTCCTCAGCCGGTGGTCAAGGTGTCGCATCGTGTGATGCTGCTTCCGCCCAACGCCAAGCGGTTGATGCTGGCGATGCAACACGCCGTCAAGGCCCACGAGGACCGTTTTGGCCCCATCGAGTTGCCGCCTCATCCGCCTCAGGGCGGTTCGGCAGAGTAGCTACGTCGGTCTTGGCACGGTGCCCGGATGCTGATTCGCACGCTGTTTTCACGTGAATTGCTCGCTTTGGGGCTGCGTGACCTGCGAGCCCACAAGCTGCGCTCTCTGCTGACGGCCATGGGCGTGATTTTCGGGGTGGCCGCGGTAATCTGCATGCTCAGCATCGGCGAGGCCGCCACCGCCGAGCAACTCGAGCAGATTCGTCTGCTGGGCAGCAAGAACATCATCCTGCACAGCGTCGAGCCACCCAGGTCGCAACAGGTCGGCGATACCGAACAGGCCATCAAGAAGTACGGCGTAACGCGCGAAGACGTCGAGCGGATCCGCGACCTGCCCAACGTGGCCGAGATCGTGCGGATGCGCGACGTGGCCAACACCGTCGTGCATGGCTCGCGGCAGTTTGACGGGCACGTCCTGGGAACCACCGAGAACTTCTTCCGTGTCGTAAACGTCGAGATCGTCCGCGGCCGCCCGCTGACCGCGATCGACGACCAACGGCACTTGAAGGTGTGTGTGATCGGCGCCGCCGTGGCCCGGGAGTTGTTCCCCAACGAAGACGCGCTGGGGCGGACGGTGACCGTCCAGAGCCGCTCAACCGGTTCGGTGCCGTATGTGATCGTTGGTATCCTCGACGAGATCGTCACGGCGGGTAATCCGGCCAAGGGCCTGGCGGCGCGCGATATCAACCGCGACGTCTACATCACGCTTGCGACGGCCGACTTGCGCTATGGCGATCTGAAAGTGAGCTATTCAGGCGCGTCGCGCGAACTGCGGGACATCCAGTTCACCGACGTCTACGTTCATGTCGAGCCCCAAGAGCGCGTGCTGGCCGTGGCTGGGATGATCGACCGCGCCATGCTCCACAAGCGTGATCAGCAGGACTTCGCCATGGTGGTTCCGCTCGAGTTGCTGCAACAGGCCGAGCAGGTCAAGCGCAACTCGCAGATTGTCCTGGGGAGCATCGCCGGCATTTCATTGCTGGTGGGCGGCATCGGGATCATGAATATCATGCTGGCCTCCGTGACCGAGCGCACGCGTGAGATCGGAATTCGCCGCGCTCTGGGCGCGAAGCGCCACGACATCACGGCCCAGTTCCTGGTGCAAACGCTGATTCTCAGCGTCCTGGGCGGGCTGGTCGGCATCGCCCTGGGCATCGGGTTCGCATACATCGTGACCTTCGTCGTCGAGTGGCAGACGATTATCCCATTGTGGGGCGTTCTGCTGAGCTTCGGCGTCTCGGCCCTGGTCGGTATCGTCTTTGGGCTCTACCCAGCCCGCGCCGCCGCCCGCCTGGATCCGATCCAGGCCCTGAACTCGGCGGCGCGCATCGCCTGATGCCTGTCCTCGGGCGGCCGGAGGATGGCGTGTGCCGCTATCTGCACTTGCTGTGTGATGAACCGCTCGACGGCCCCACCAACATGGCCCGCGACGAGCACCTGCTCTGTAGCGACCAGACGCGGCCCGCGGCCCTGCGCATCTATGCCTGGGATCCGCCCACAATCAGCCTGGGTTACTTCCAGCGCTACGCGGACGTCCGCGAGTTGCCGCCCGCTATCCGCGATCTGGATGTCGTTCGCCGAACGACCGGCGGCGGGGCGATTCTGCACGATCGCGAGATTACTTACTGCCTGGTGATTGACGACAGTCTGCCGGTGGCGAAGCAGCCGCCAGGTGCTCTGTACGAGTTGGTGCATGAGTGCTGGCGCGCTGCCTTGGACCAAGGCGGGCTGCAGGCGGTGTTGGCCCCGGACGATTATCCAGTTTCGAGCCCGCGAACAGGGCCGTTCTTCTGTTTCCAGGAGGCCGGCCGGGGCGATTTGATCGTTGGTTCGGACAAGCTGCTGGGTAGTGCCCAACGCCGAACGGCGGGACGCGTGATGCAGCACGGCTCGCTGTTGTTGGGGCAGCGCTTCGAGGGGCATCCGGGTGTCGATCTGGGGACGCCGCCCGCGGCGACGGTGGGGGGGTGGGTCAGGGCTTTCGTTGGGCGGTTGGCCGCGGGGCTGGCGCTCGAGGTTCGGCTGGCGGGCTGGACTGACCCGCAACTGGCGGATGTTGCCTCGCGGCGGGCACGTTACGCCGGCGATGAGTGGACTCGACGACGCTAGCGTGGCGTCAGTCTCCCACCCTTCCGCTGTGTTCAAGGGTGGGGCACCCTGCGGGTGTGATGCGTCAAGACGCATCCTACTTGACTTTCGCTGTGTTCAAGGGTGGGGCACCCTGCGGGTGTGATGCGTCAAGACGCATCCCACTTGAATATCACACGTCGTGAAGAGCCGCGGGCTTCAGCTCGGCGCGGCGCTGCGCGCGGTCTGAAACCAGCGGCTCCTCGGTGTGGAAGCTGTGAAACGCAGAGCTAGTGATCGTGGCCGCTGCGTCACTCCGGCTTCTTGGCGTCCTTGTCCTTGTCGCAACCGGCCTTGGCCTTGTCGTCGCCGCAACCGGCCTTGGCCTTGTCGCTGGCACAGCCACCCTTGCTGGCGCAGCCGCCACAGCCCTTGATCTTGGACTTGGTGGCCAAGACCTTGACGAATTCGTCGCCGCCGGCGATCGCGGCCAAGTCGGTGTTGTTCTTGGCGTCGTCCTTGATGGCGTCAAGGAAGGTCTGTGGCGTGCACTCGAAGGCGCACGTGAGGTTCTTCAGTGCGTTGGTCTTGTCGCCGGTCAGGGCATATAGCCGGGCAGCGTCGTAGCAGATGTCTCCGCCGCAGTCCTTGGGCAACTTGATCTTGGCGGCGATGGCCCCGGCTTCGTCCATCTTCCCGAGCCGAGCCAGGGCGATACCGCGCAGTATTTCGCTGTGCTCGGTGCGCTGCTCGTCGTCGAGTCCGGCCAGAAGCTGGGCCGCCTCGTCGTTCTTGCTGAGGGCCAGTTCGGCCACGGCCAGCATGACGGCCGACTCGCTGTTGTTCTTCTCTTTGTGCAGCGTGGTCGCCATGGTCAGCGCCTCGCCGTTGATCTTGCGATCCATGTAGAAACCGAGCAGTGCGCGGCCCATGTCGAAGCGCGTGTCGGCGTCCTGCTCCTCGGCGAACTGTCCGCGGATGGCGATGACGCGGCGGATCAGCGAGTTCTCGCGCGCGTATTCCTTGTTCTTCGGATCGGCCTCGGATGCCGCCTTGAAGGCCGTGAGTGCCGCATCGAAATCCCCGTCGGCCAGCAGAGCCTTGCCTTTGTCGAAGAACTGGGCAGCTTCGTTGTTATCGGCCAGCGTGACCGACGTGCAGCATAGGATTGCCACCGCGGTGAGACCAATCAGGGCATAGCGACTAGACATGAACCTCTCCTTGAACGCATTCTCGTTCTGTTTGCACTAGGCAATTGTTCAACATTCCAAGCATCGGAATCCGCCCCGCCACGCATCGTGGCAGGTGGATTCGATTACACAAAGTCTTTTATTATATCCCCCTATCGACCGTCGTGGAAGCAATCTGACGGATGCACCCCCCGGAATCCGGTCTAGTCGCTCCCTGCTTGGGGCGAAAACTCGATTCCGACGTGGCACAGCCCATCGTCATCGAGAACGCGGCGAACGACCCGGGCATCGGTCGCCACCGGCCAGAGCTCGCTCGGCGACAACTCGACCGTCAGCGATATCCGCTCCCCCAGTTGGTTCGCTTTACGGATCGGCATGCGTAACCCCAGGCCGGCGGGGGAGATATCACACAACTCGCAGTGTCCCGATCGCGAGCCGGACTGCCAGCGAGCGGGTCCATCCACCGGCACGCGGATGTGGCGCCGTCGATCGCAATAGCGTGTCAGCATGCGGTGTGGTCTCCAACGTCCGGAATCACTG
>CAZUCH010000305.1:0-4605 GCA_964619045.1 uncultured Planctomycetales bacterium
AGACGCCCGCCCCACCCTGCAATTGGATAAGTTCTCAAACTCGTCGGCCGCTACTCTCGCTGGCGCAACTTCCATCTGGAATCCGGACGAGTCAGCAAGCCAGAGGGCCGGCTACGGCAGTGCCAGCAGGTCCAAACCGTCCGTCGGGTAGTCACCCAGTCGGGCATCAATGACCAGCGCCATACGCTCGCCATGGTCAGGCGTCGTCGCGTAGTTCGCCCCGGAGATCATCATGTACCCCAACAAGCGCTCGGCAGGACTCACGACGTCTTCGCCCGCCGGCTTCCGTTCCTTTAGCAGGGCTACAAACTCCTCAAAGTACTCCGGCTTAACCACCAGCAGATCACGGGCCTGATCGTCCTTCCCCCAGCGCAGCGCCGCCGCCGCCTCGCGATCCCAATCCAGGTAGTTGTTGAACTCGTGGTCCTGGCTGCGAATCGCTGCCGTGTACCGCGACCCGCTGATCGGATCACGACCGTCGGGCAACTTGAAGAAGATCCGATCCGTCGCCACACGCAGGCCGTCGATCCCCGTGATCCGCGCCAAGTCTTCACTGCCCAGACGCGGCAACAACTCCAGGTAATCGTCCTTCACATCCGCCCAACGATAATGCCCGCCGACAGCCGGCGGCACGTACTTGTTGCAGTTCTCGCCCGCCGGCAACTGCGACGCGCTCTTCAGCCCTTCAACCGGCCGATTGTCAAAGTCCACGGCGTGAACGCTGAAGCCCCAGTCACCGTCGCCACGATCGACCTTCACGGCCAGGCTATTCCACCCAGCCTTCAATTGAGCGCTCTTGGCCAGCATGTACGGCCGATTGGCATTCTCCCACTTCGACTGGGCGATGTAACCGCCCGCGTGAATCCGGCGCCCGTTCACCCACACGGCCGCCGCCTCGTTGAACCCCAACCACAGCCGCACTTCCTGGTTCACCGGCGAATACACGAAGGTGCGCGCATAACCGACGGCTTTCTCGGTCGCGTCCGGATGCTGAGCCAGCAGATCGACGAAATCTCCCGTGGCTTTGATCGACCGCCACTCGACGCCGTCGCCCAGCGCGCCACCGGCGACGATCGCCGCCTCGTTCTCGGCCGCCAGCTCATTCAACATCGGCAGACGGTTCCACTGGTAGCGCATGAAGTAGACCCAGTCGATCCACGGCAATTCGGGCACTAACTCGACCAGCGGCACGTATCCCTCCTTACGCTGCTCCTCCGCGTTGAACACGTCAGCCCACATGTGCCGGTAGGCCCGAATCTGATCAACGGTGACATACTCATTCTCCATCAGCCAGCCATACAACTCCTTAATCTCGTCCGTAACCGGCGCCACCGGCCCCGACAACACCGGCCCCATCATCCACTCCACGCTCGCCGCCCCCGGCACAACTTCGTCGGCCACGTCCAATCGCCGATACTCTGCTGGGCTAACGTGGTAGCGCAGCGCCGCACGGTGCCCGCTGCCCAGGCTCGACGCCCGCAACTTGCCGGCCCCATAGCCCGCGTCGGCGGTCGGAAGTCCAGCCCCCAACTCGCCATTCGCGCACAACCAATCCAACTGCCGCCGCCACGCACTCAACCAAATCTGCCAGTCGGCGTCGGTCCCAATATGCGCATTGCAGGCACCCGCCAGACCGCCGTCCGCCCCGCAGACCTGCATTGCACTCAGGCCCGCCACGCCAAACGCATAGTCATACTTGCCGGTTACGCCAACCACGGCGTCCGGCGCCAGGAAGACCTTCCGATCATGCAGAACCCACGTCGGCGAATCCGGACCACAATCCATGTACGTCGTCTTCAGTTTCAGAGCCCCGCGCGACGCACCGTAGACGATCTGCTCAACCTGACGCCATGCTTGCTTGGCTCGCTCCACGTCCTCCGACGTCAACTCCACACACACCGACTCGATCGCCTTGTCGTGAAACGCCACCAGCACGTCCACGCTGTTACCCGCAGGCGATTTGTACAAATCACCCGCCCGCTCGTACAG
The DNA here is from genome assembly GCA_964619045.1 of uncultured Planctomycetales bacterium. GTDB lineage: Bacteria > Planctomycetota > Phycisphaerae > UBA1845 > Fen-1342 > JANQFV01. Next base: position 1,990 of record CAZUCH010000305.1, read on the forward strand.
CGGCGCCCACTCCGCAATCGGATACCGGCAATACTCCAACGCCTCGGCCAACCGATAGGTGGCCTCGGCGTGCGTCGCATCCGCCCGCACCGCCAGCCGAAACTCCGCCAACGCGTCTTCCCACAACCCACACGCTCCGGCATACAGACCCAGCCGATAGTGCCTGCCGAAGTCCGGCGACGTTTCGGCCTTCAGGACCTCCGCGCGGAGTTGGCGCAGTTTCGCCCGTCGCAAGCCACGCCGCGCCAGCCGTGCAATACCATCAGACCCTTCCTTCACAGCTTCATCCCGCGACTTTTCGTAGTATGTCGCCGCCTTCCCCCACTTGTGGTTAGTCTCGAATAGCAGACCATTGCGGTAGTTTGCGCTCGGCCGGTGCTCCTTAGGCCAATTCTGGCCCAGATCCCCGCACAAACGCTCCGAGAATGTGTCCCAGTCATTGGTCGCATAGAACGTGTAATCCAGCGACAAGACCGGCTCTTCGCTCGTAATCAGAACCTCAACTTCCGCGGTCGGCCTCATGCCGCCGCCAAACGCCGCCCGCGGAATCGCGAATAGCGCGTCCTGCAAACGCCGATCGCCATACGGCGTCCTCAGCTGCCAATCGGTGATCTTCTTGCCGTTCACATAAACCGTCGCCGGAATGTTGCTCTTGTCCGTGTCCATCCGCCGACACATCACCAATTGCGAAGCCGATGGGCCTTCAGGCGACCACGGCGGCCGGATCACAAAACGCTCGCTCGTGACCATGCGCCCCGTAACCTCGCGCGGTGCCTCGCCGTAGTAGCCCAGCGAGAACGTCGTCAGCTCACCGTCGCTCTCGAACTCGTAATCGCTGGCCGCCTCGCTCGCGGGATCACCAACGTCGATCCGTCCGCACGGCACCCAATCCAGCTCCACCTGGGCACTCGCGGGCACGGCCAGAGCAGCCAACAGAACAACCGTCATATGAACAAACGAGCGTCTCACAATCGCACTCCAATGCAACTTCTAGCCAGAAACCATCTCGGTCAGCTTATCGCCGCCGCTGCGGCTGTACACCCCCGCAATCCCCACTATCGTCCCAGAGGGGCACCTTTGTTTACCCCCACGCGCCGCGTCAGCGCCCCCGTCGGACAGGCTCCCGCACACCGCCTGGCCACCTTCTCAAGCGCCTCCGACAGCGGCCGACCCAGCGGCACATCCATCCGAGTCTCAAAACCACGCCCCAAGAACGCCAAACCGGGATTCTCGCCCGCCTCCTCCGCTATCCGAACACAAATGCCGCACAGAATGCACTTGCCGGCGTCATACAGGATCTCCGCGTGCTCCTGAATCTCACGTGGCGCACGCCGCGACCACGCATACCGCTCAGCATCAGCGCCGTACCGGGCGGCATACTTGCGCAGCCGGCAATGACGCGACCACGCACAAGCCGCCGCGTCACTCTCGTCGTCGCACGCACCCGCATGGTCGCTGAGCAACAATTCCAGCGTGGTCCGCCGCAAGTCCCGGATTTCATCCGTCTCGCTCTCGACCACCATCCCGTCCTCGGCCTTCGTGGCACACGCCGGCACCAGCCGGTCTGGGTTCTTCAACCTAACGACGCACACCATGCAGGCCGTATTCAAGGCCTGCCGCGGCAGATAGCACAGATTCGGAATGTCGATCCCCAGCTTGCGGGCCGCCAACAGCACATTGGTACCCGCCGCCACCTCGATTTCCAGATTGTCGATGGTCACACGCGGCATATCACTCGATCCTGATCGCATCTTCGGGACACCACACGCGGCACATGTCACAACATGTACATATCTCCAAGTCAATCTCGTGCCGCTCGTACGGCCGTGGCTCGATGGCACCCACCGGGCAGTGCTGCGCGCACAACGTGCAGCCCGTACACGCATCCGTCACGCTGTACTCAATCAGCTCCTTACACTTGCCGGCCGGGCAACGCCCCGCCAGATGCGCCTCATACTCCTCGCGGAAATACCGCAACGTCGTCAAAACCGGGTTTGGTGCCGTCTTCCCAAGCCCGCATAGACTTGTTTGTTCCACCACACCCGCCAAGTGCTCGATTTTTTCCAGATCATCCGGCCGCCCCGTCCCCGCGCACAACCGGTCCAGAATCTCCAACATCCGCCGCGTCCCAATCCGGCACGGCGTACACTTGCCGCACGATTGGCTCTGCGTGAACGACAGGAAATACCGGGCGATGTCGACCATGCAATCCGTGTCGTCCAACACCACCAACCCACCCGACCCCATGATCGCCCCCACTTCCCGCAGCGCCTCATAGTCCACCGGCGTATCCGCCAACCACTCCGGCACGCACCCGCCCGACGGCCCGCCGATCTGCACGGCTTTGAGTTTCCGTGGCCGGCTACCGAACTCCAACTCCTCCGCCTTGATCCCGCCCCCAATCGTTTCCACGATCTCGCGAACCGTGATGCCCATCGGCACCTCGATCAGACCACCACGCGCAACCTTCCCCGTCAGCGCAAAAACCTTGGTCCCCGCGCTGGTCGGCGTCCCCAACGCCGCGAACTCCTCGGGGCCATGACGCATGATCCACGGCACCAGCGCATAAGTCTCCACATTGTTCACCAACGTCGGCCGCCCGTGCAGGCCACGCTC
>CAZUCH010000306.1:0-4591 GCA_964619045.1 uncultured Planctomycetales bacterium
GATCGATAGCCGGCAGCGTGACGTTGTCGAGCGTTCGGCACTCCGAGAACTGTACGACCAGGAGCGCAAGACGGGCGAGTTCATGCGGTTGTTGACGCGCATTCGTGTGATGGTAGCCGAGCCGGTCAAGGTACTGGCGGTGACATTGCTAACGGCCTCTGTGCTGTACGCGACGGTGGCGCTGACCGGATGCAAGCCTCAGTGGCACACGTTGCTGACGATCTGCGTCCTGGCGGGCTTTGTAGACCTGCTGCGACTGGCGACGGGCTTGGCGCTGGTGCTGAGCTACCGCACGCTCGCGGTCAACACGTCCCTGGCAATGGTGCCCGGCTTCTGGGTGGCGCCCGACGGTAGCAACTTGCAGGCCATGGCAGCGTTGTCCGGCCTGGGGTCGGCGCTGGATCCCTTCCGTATCTGGTACTGGCTGATGGTTGTCGCGGGGTTGAAGGCGACAGCCCAACTGCGTGGCTGGCGCGCCTGGGCGATCTGCGTGGTGTGCTGGCTCGCCGGGGCCGCCACACGCGCCGCGCTGGCCGCCGCGGTCGTCGCGGGCGGTACCATGAAGCCGTCCTAGCCGAGGATTCGCATCACGTTGGAGCAATAAGTTATGAAAACGTTAATCGGGGCGATAGTGCTTGGTCTGGCCGTCGGCGGAGTTTATGTGCTGAACAACTTCGCGCGAACCTCTGACGGCCGCAGTCTGCTGGACGTGGCCGGAGAGCCGGAGGTTCTCGTCGATGTCGCCACGCCCGAACGCCGCGACATGACTCGTACGGTTCAAGCGCCGGGCGAGGTGGAGGCCTTCTCGGAAGTCGATGTCAGCTCGGAGGTCATGGGCAAGATCCTGGAAATGCCCGTGGAGGAAGGCGACAGCGTCTCGGCGGGCGACCTGCTCTGCCGCCTCGACGACGCCGACTATCTGGCGCGTGTGCTGTCCGGAGAGGCCAACGTCGCCAAGCTGCGGGCGCTGATCACACAGGCCGAGGCCAACCTCGAACGCGCCGAGCGCGACTGGGCTCAGCAACAGCGGCTACGCGAAACACAAGCGACTTCGCCCATGGAAGTGGCCAACTATCGCACCGAGTTAATCAACGCCCGAGCGATGGCGGAGGCGCGCCGGCAGGAGCTTATCGAAGCCCAGGCTCTGCTTGAGTCCGCCCGCAAGGACCTGGAGAAGACGATCATCAGGGCGCCGATTGGCGGCGTGATCGCCCAGCGCTTCGCCAAGCGCGGCGAGGTGGTCATCACCGGCACCATGAACAACCCGGGCACACGGATCATGGTCATCAGCGATCTGTCGAGGATGCAGATTCGCTGCCGCGTCGATGAAGCCGACGCGCCGCTGGTGAAACCAGACCAACCGGCTCGCATCTACCTCCAGTCTGACACGCGCCGCGGCATCCCCGGCACGCTCCTGCGCGTCGGCACCAAGGGCACCAAACCGCTCGGCCGCGACGTCGTCACGTTCGAGACGCTCGTGCTCATCGACACCCACGACGAGCGCGTCAAACCCGGCATGTCCGCCAACGTCGAGATCGAGGTCGCGCGACGTGATAACGCCCTGACCATCCCCATTGAAGCCGTCATACACCACAAACGGCGCGGGCTGCCCGAGGAACTGATCGCGGAGTACGATCGGCGACAAGCCGCCGCGGAGTCCGACGTTATCCAACAGCAGGCCGAGTACATCAAGCTCGTCTACTGCATCGAGGGCGATCGGGCTTTTCCGCGTCTGGTCGAGACTGGAATCAGCGACGCCACCAGGGTCGAGGTGCTGTCCGGACTGTCAGAGGAAGACACGATCGTCACCGGCCCCTACCGCAGCCTCGATCAACTCAAGGACGACACGAAGATCAAGCTAAACGAGAAGGAGACCGACGGCGGAGAGGCTGAAGAGCCCGCGAGCACAACAGACGAAGACAAGGGCGAAGACACGGCCGGCAACGACGGAGGCAAGGGCGGGGGCAACGACCAGGACGAGGCCCCGACCAGCGACGAAGAAGACGAGGGCGAGGGCGAGGGCGACAACGAGGACGAGGCCCCGACCGGCGACGACGATAATGACCAGCACTAACGAACAACCCGTCATCGAGCTGATCGACCTGCACAAGACTTACAGGGTCGGCACCGAACTCATCCATGCGCTGCGCGGCGTGTCGCTGAGGATTCACGAGAATGAGTACCTGGCGATCATGGGCCAGTCAGGCTCGGGCAAGAGCACGATGATGAACATCCTCGGCTGCCTCGACGTGCTCAGCGAAGGCACCTATCGCCTGTGCGGACAGGATGTTTCCAAGCTCTCGCAATCCAAGCTGGCGCTTATTCGCGGTCGCCAGATCGGCTTCGTTTTTCAGTCCTTCGAACTGCTGGGACGTACGACGGCTCTCAAGAATGTCGAGCTGCCATTGACCTACTCGCGAACGCCTCATCGTCGCCGGCGCGCCATGGAAGCTCTGGAGCGTGTGAACCTGGTGGATTGGGCCAAGCACCACCCCAACCAGCTCTCGGGCGGCCAGAAGCAGCGCGTCGCCATCGCCCGGGCCTTGGCCCAAGAGCCAGACATCATCCTGGCCGACGAGCCCACCGGGAACCTCGACAGCGCCACCGGCGACGAGATCATGGACATCTTCGACGGCCTGCGAGCCGACGGGCAAACGATCATCATCGTCACGCACGAGGACCATATCGCGGCCCGCTGTCGGCGAACCATCAAGCTCATGGACGGCCGCATCGTCCTGGACACAGGCAACGGGGACGCCGGGGACGTCGCCACCAAGCCCCATTCCGGCGAAGAGGCGGCCGCGTCATGATGAAGATCGGCCGATTTCTACTTGCCGTGCTGCTGTTCATTCCGCAGCGTATCTCGTCGCTGCTGGGTAACGTGCTGACGGCCCTGGTGCAAATCTGGGCCAACAAGACGCGCTCGCTGCTGACCGTCCTGGGAATCATCATCGCCGTCACTTCGATCATCACGGTCGTGTCGATGGTCGAGGGCTTCGGCAACTACGTCACCGATTTTCTGCGCGGCCTGGGCACCAACATGATGGTTGTCTACCCCGAGTGGTTGCGCGGCCCGCGCGGCGAATACCTGCGGCGAGCCGAGATGACCATCGAGGACATCCGGGCGGTGGACAGCGGTGCGCTGGCCATTCGCCGCACGTCGCCGGTCATATTCTCGGGTGCCCAGGTCGAGTATGGCCGCCAACAGCTCGCGGGCATCGACCTGCGCGGCGCCAGCGAGTTCTTCCAGCCGATCCGCAACTTCTACGTCGACGTGGGGCGTTTCTTCAGCGCGGTCGACGTGGAGAATGGGGCCCAAGTGTGCGTGTTGGGGCGCGAAGTGCTGCGCAAGCTGGAATGCGACGAGAAGGTCGTCGGCGATTACGTCCACATCGAGGGGCAGCGCTTTCAGGTGATCGGTTTGCTCGAATCCAAGGGCAGCTTCATGGGCGACAACCAAGACGAGATGGTGGTGATCCCATGGACGAGCGCCCTCAAGCTGTATCCGCACCGCCGGAAGTACCTGGCTTTCTATGTCGAGGCCATGAGCGAGCCGCAGGTTCATGAGGCCGAAGGGCAGCTCACCCACATCCTGCGTCAACGACACGGCCTGAAGTCGGGCGATCCGAACGATTTTGGTCTCTTCAAGCAGGACCAGGTGCTCGAGGAGTTCAACCGCGTGCGCACGATCGCCACCAGCGTACTGGCGGGCATCGTCAGCATCTCGCTGCTGGTGGGCGGAATCGGGATCATGAACGTCATGCTGGTGTCGGTCACCGAGCGGACGCGCGAGATCGGCCTGCGCAAGAGTGTCGGCGCGCGGCGGCGTGACATCCTGGCGCAGTTCCTGACCGAGGCCGTGGTCCTGAGCACGGTCGGCGGTGCGATCGGCATTGGGTTGGGCCACGCGATCAGCCACATGGCCTCGCTGCACCCCAACATGGTCGAAGTACACGTCCCGTTCTGGTCGGTCGCCCTGGCGTTGGGCTTCAGCGCCGGCGTGGGTATCTTCTTCGGCATCATCCCCGCCTTCAAAGCCGCGATCATCCACCCCATCGACGCCCTGCGCCACGAATAGCGCCGGCCCGAACTGCCCTGGGGCCATGAATCAAACCGGAACATGATCAATTTCGGACTTGAGCAGACCGGGATCAGGGGGCATACTGCGCCCATGTTGCCCGTGGATGGTCCCCGGGCGCCCGGCACGCCGGGATGACTCCGCGAAATGGGCCAAAGGCGGCTAACCGCCGGTGGAAATGAGCACTGTGGAGGGCCGACATGAGTCGCCAGGCGACTCCCGCCCACGGGCCCGCGCCGCCGAGCAGAAAAGGTGTCAGGATGAATTTAGCGGGGCAGAGAAATCTTCCTGACGCCTTTTCCGGTCTCAGGGTGGATTTGGCGTGGCAGAGAAATCTTCCTGACACCTCTTCCGATCTGTACAGAAGGACACAGTCTGCTTGGGCCAGTTTGTGCGGACTGGACGATCATTGTCGGTTTCGGGACATGGACCCATAAACACCTGAGAATCTAATATGTGGGCGGAAATCCTTCAAGCACTCGTAACGCTGACTTCGGCTCTGCCCGACTTCTT
>CAZUCH010000307.1:0-4559 GCA_964619045.1 uncultured Planctomycetales bacterium
CACAGCGGAAGCGCCGCAGCCCGCAGCCACGCCCACAAGCACTTCGCCACGGCGTTGGCGATCGACGATACTCGACCGGAGTTCGAGGTCACCCGTCTATCCACACAGCAACGGCAGGTCGTCGAAGAGTGGTTGCGGGAATCGTCGTCAGGCGAGTCGTCACCAAAGTAAAACGGCCGACTGAGCAGTCGGCCGTTCTTGTCATGGGCGGGCAGCCGAAATGGGCTTCGGCCGCCGTTGTTTGTCGTACGCCGTCTCTACGCACGCCGGCGGAGCAGCGCGGCCGCTCCGACCAGCAGCAGTCCGATCGACGCGGGCTCTGGGACGAGACCGGTCTCGCCGGAGTAGGCGGCCCGCACGCTCTCGTCAATCGGCTCGAGCATCGGGTCGTACTGAGGCACGAGCCAACCTTGCGGGCGGTCGATGAAGTCCAGGTCGCCGCGCATGGCGCCGCTTTGGCCGACAAGTCCCTCGAACTCGGCGATGGAGCCGCCAACGATCGTGCCGATGCCTTCGAGCACGTAAGCGTCAGAGTCGGAGTATCCGTAGAGCGACACGTCTTCCAGGTCGATGGCCCAGAGCAGGCCGTTGTAGGTGCCGGTAGCGGTTACGATCGAACCGTAGACTTCGAGGTCGGCCTGGCCGGGAGCGGTGTTGGCGCCGGTGCCTATCAGGCTGACGTCAAGCGTTCCACCGGGGCCCTGGTAGGGAGCGTCCTGCCCAAGGAACGTCACGCTCAGGACCAAGTCCCCGCCGAAGAAGGGCATCCCGGCGAGTGACCAGACGGGGTAGACCGGCTGGCTGGGCCACGCTGGCCAGTAGGCCGTCACCTCGTGGTCGAGGTCGGACGACGTGTAGGTCAGAGTGTCTGGGTCCAGACCGTTGGTGGCGTATTCAACCGTGCCATCCGCGTTGTAGGCTCCGAAGTTCAGATCGTGGCCGGTGATGGTCGGTATGATCGGAGCGGCCAGCGTCGCCGCGGAAAACGCCAGAACTGGGATTATGAGCAAAGCACGCATAGTGTCTCTCTCCGGTCTTGACTCATGTGACGCGCAAACCGCGTCCACGAGATCAGGCGGGCTGCGCACGAACTCCGAGCGCTGCCCTTCTGTTAGTTTCTAGGACTCGCAAGAACCGGATTTCAAGCAACTTGGCGGGATTGTGTGGAATGTGAGGGTATTAGTGGGGCGCCAGGGGTGCTGGCAGGCCGGCAGATGCCGCTGTGGATGGCGGTCCCGGCTTAGTGAGACGCCGGGGAGGCATCGAGGCGGGTCAGCGCGTCACGGTAGCCGTTTTCGAGGAACCTGCGTGGCAGGTGCATGCCGATGTGGTCCCAGGGCAACAGCTCATCGAATTGTCGCTCGCGGTGGGCGTAGAAATCCGGATCGATGCCAACGTCTGAGAATGCGTCGAGCCACACGTTGTGCTTGAAGTGCTCATCCCAGCCGTCAAAGCGGGCGCCGCGCTTCCAAGCCTCGTGGATCACGGCACCCAAACGCCGATCGCCACGCGCCAGGACAGCCTCGAGGATCGAACACTCGGGGCGATGAGTGCTGATGCGGACGGCCGAGCGACGACTGTGCTTGATACGCATCAGCCGGTCGCGAACCTCCTGGAAATACTCGACACGCGGCTGGGCCATCCACTGGAAGGGCGTGAACGGCTTGGGCACCAGCCAGCCCACAGCGGCCGTCACCGCAGCCGGCGGCTTGCCGATCTGGCGACGTTCCTGGCTGACGGCGTAGCTGAGATCCCAAATGCCGTCGATATCCGCCGGTCGTTCGGCGGGGAAGCCGGCCATGAAGTACAGCTTGACGCGATTCCAACCAGCCTCGTAGGCCGCCCGCACGCCGTCGAGCAGCGAGCCGTCGGTGACTTTCTTGCGGATCGCGGCGCGCATGTCGTCGCTCGCGGCCTCGACGGCCAGAGTCAGGCCGCCCTTGCGAACCGAATTGGCCATCCAGGGGATGCTCTGCAACATCCGATCCACACGCAGCGATGGGAAGCTGATGCTGACGCGGCGCTCGGCAAAGCGCTCGTTGATGCGCTCCGCTAACTCAGCCAAACGCGGATAGTCGGCGGTCGAGAGGGATAGCAGACCGATTTCGTCGTGGCCGGTCGCCGCGTACATCTGCTCGGCCAGTTCCACTATTCGCTCGACGCTCCGCAGCCGTAAGGGGCGCTTGGTGTAGCCCGCGTGGCAGAAGCGGCAGATGTTCGGACAGCCGCGCATGATCTCGATCGCGACGCGGTCGTGAACCGTCTCGGTCCACGGCACGAGCGGTCGCAGCGGAACCGGCGCGTCCTCGAAATCAGGCGTCTGACAGCGCTCGATACGCGCCGGCAACTGCTCGTCAGTCGGGGTCATGCTCGCCAGCGTACCGTCCGCGTTGTAGGCAACCTCGTAGAGATTCGGAGCATAGATCCATGGGAATCGACGTGCCAGCAGCAGAATCATGTCGCGGCGTGGCACGCCATCGCGTTTGTACTCACGGACTGCTTCCAAGACCTGGGCCAGGGCGTGTTCGCCGTCGCCGATGATCACCAAGTCCAGAAAATCGGCCAGCGGCTCGGGGTTGTCGGCCTGGGGGCCGCCGGCAACGACCAACGGATGCTCGCCGGTGCGGTCGGCGGCGTGAATGGGTATGCCGGCAAGGTCGAGCATGTTCAGCACGTTCGTGAAGCACATCTCGTACTGTAGCGAGAAGCCCAGGATGTCAGCCGACGCGACCGGCTGATGCGTATCCCATGTGAAGAGCGGAATTCGAGCGGCCCGCATGACCTGCTCGGCGTCCAGGCGCGGGCAGTAGACGCGCTCGGCACAGGCGCCGGGCGTGTGGTTAGCCACCCAGTACAGGATGTGCGAGCCCAGATGCGACATACCGATCGAGTATGTGTCGGGGAAGGCCAGCGCGAGACGTACATCCGCCCTCTCCCAGTCTCCCGGCCGCACGAGCTGATTGTGCTCGCCGCCGATGTACTGCGCCGGCTGGCGCACACGGGGGAGCAGCTCGTCGATGACTCGTCGGTGTAGTGGCGTAGTGCTCATTGGGCTCCGGTCACAGTATCAACATCGCATCGCCGTAGCTGTAGAAGCGGTAGCGTTGCTCGATCGCTTGCTGATACACATCGCGGATCAGCTCGGGCGAGGCCCAGGCCATAACCAACGCCAGTAGGGTGCTGCCGGGCAGGTGGAAGTTCGTCAACATACAGTTCACATGCCGAAACGTGTACGGCGGATAGATGAAGATATCCGTCCAATTGCTGACACACTCGGCGGGCTCGGCCTCGGAAGCGTCCAACGCCCCGGCCGGCAGCGACTCCAGCACGCGCACCGCCGTTGTACCGACCGCGGCAACTTTCCCACCAGCCGCACGCGTGGCTCGCAATGTCGTCAGCGCTGCTTGGGGGGCCTCGAACCACTCCGAATGCATCACGTGGGCGGCCAGATCGTCGGTTTGAACGGGGACAAACGTCCCCGCACCCACGTGCAACGTCACATCCGCTCGACCTACTCCGTGTCGATTGAGCCGCTCCAGCAGATCGGGCGTGAAGTGCAGACCGGCGGTCGGAGCCGCGACTGCTCCGGGTCGTTCAGCGTATACGGTTTGGTAGCGCTGCCGGTCTCCATGGCGCGATCGCCCGTGTCGTATGTAGGGCGGCAACGGCGTGCGACCGATCTTCTCCAGCAGATCCAGCGGTGCGATTGCCGGCTCCGGCCGGACGATCCACTCACCCCGGTCACAGCGCTCAAGGATCAGCAGCGTGGTCGGACTGCCCACGCACGTCAGCCGCCGGCCGACCTTCATGCGCGCCGACGGCTTGAGCATAACCTGCCAGGCGCCGCCCTCGACGGTGTGCAGAAACAGCCCCTCGCTCTTGCCGCCGGTAGGTCGGCGGCAGAAGAATCGGGCCGGAATGACCTGCGTGTCGTTGAGCACCAGGCAATCGCCGGGGTCCAGGTAGTCGACAATATCGCGCGCGATGCCGTGCTGAACGTGTCCCGTGGCGCGATCGACCACCAGCAGCCGCGATGAGTCTCGCGGTTCGGCCGGCTGCTGGGCGATCAGTTCGAGCGGGAGATCGTATTGAAGTTCGCTCAACAGCAACTGGCTGGCACCTCAAGCACACCTGTGGGCCCGGCCCCGTGTGGGCCCGGTTTCTAACCGGTCGGTTAACCGCCGGGGGGGGCTCTTCTGACGCAGCTTTTTGGCCGGTGCGGCTCTTGGCTCGGGTTTCTTGGCCGGAGGAGTTTTTGCAGCGGGCTTCGTGGCCGGAGCGTCCTTTAGCTCGGGCTTATCCGTCGGAGCAGCTTCTGGCGCGGGCGTCTCGGGAGGAGCGACCTCGGGCGTGCGCTTCTTGGCGGCCGCTGGCTCTGCGATCACCTTCTCTTCCATCGCCGGTTCTTGAACGTCGTCTTCCGAAGGCGATTCAGTCTCTGTACGCCGAGCGGTCTTGATCTTGGGAGCGCGGATCGGCTGCGAGGGCGACATGTCGCCGGTCTCACGAGGGTTGCGGCGGGTCTTAACGCCGGCAATGCGTTCGACGATATCCATGCC
>CAZUCH010000308.1:0-4543 GCA_964619045.1 uncultured Planctomycetales bacterium
ATCCGCGCGCTGGTCGATGAGCAGGCTGTGCGCATCGAGCAACTTCTGAATACCGACGAGAGCCTGAAGGAGACGGTTCTCCTGGAAATCGGCCAAGAGCTGCGCCGGCTGGTGCGCAAGTCGGAAAACGTGAGCCTGGACGTGCATGAGCTCGTGAGCTACGACATCCCGCACTATGGCAAGGCGATCGAGACGGCGCGGTCCTACCTCGAGAGCGTCAAGCGATTTCTGGAAGCGGTAAGTGACTGGGTCGGCTCGGACACGGCGGTCGATCGCGGGCTACCGCCGGCCGTGGTGCAGTTCTTGGAGGGGATCGACGGGGAGTACCAGGCGCTGTTGCCGGATTTGGACGAGTTCCTGAGCAGCACGGCGGACCTGGAGCGTGTCAAGCTCGAGGATCTGTCGGACCAGCTTGGTCGCTGGTCCACCATGCCGCCGATCTTGATCGAGACGGCCGACAAGGCTGTGGTGCTAGGTTTCGCGGAGGTCTGGCCGTATCGCATGGACCCCAACGCTCCGCCGGCAGCGGACGGCGATGATCGCGAGTTCGCCGGCGAGCAGGCGATCTCGTCGGCGCTCTTGAAGCTGACACAGAAGGAGCGGACGGCGGTCGTATTCGTGCGTTACGGCGGCCAATCGCCGATTGTGCCGGACTACTCGCAAATGCAGTCGATGCAGCAGATTCCGCGGGCTCCGTATGGCGTGCTGAACGACCTGCTGGGTGCGCAGAACTTCATCACGGAGGATTGGGACGTCAAGGTCCAGAAGGCGCCGCCGGTGGTTGAGGATGCGGCCCGCACGGTATACGTGGTGATGCCGCCGGCGCCGGCGGAGCAGCCGGATCCTCGGCGTCCGGCACCCGAGCCGCCGATCACTCCCGAGGACGTACGGATCGTGACGGACGCCGTAGAGCACTCGGGGTTGGCGATCTTCCTGACGGGTGCCGCGGACCGCATGTTGGGTGGCAGCGGGGGCTACGAGTACGACGAATACCTGGCGTCGACCTGGGGCATCGAATCGCTGCACGAGTACGTGACGATTCGGTTCATGCCGTCGCAGAACAACCCGGAGTTGTACGTGCCGCGCCGGCCGCCGTTGGTTATCGAAACGGCGGATCGCCTGGCCCGGGCACGTTTCACGGATCATCCGATCGGGCGCCCGTTGCAGCCGCTCGGTGGCGGGTTCATCGCGGTCTGTCCGCTGCGCCTGTTGGAGGGTGACGAGCGGCCCGAAGGTGTGACTGTCGAGGAAGTGGCGCTCGTGGAGGAGAGCACGGACATCTGGGCGGTACGCAACATCGTACAGTTTGAGCAGCGGCTGAACGCCGATCGCGGAACGGTGGTGCGTGAGGATGACATCAGGCCGCCATTCTCGATCGCGCTGGCGGGCGAGCGGAGCGCGTCGGAAGATGAGACCTCTGACGATGGCGACCACGCGCGGCGTATAGTTGTCTTCTCGAGTACGGGCTTTGTGGCCAATCCGATGTTGGAAGCTCCTGGCGGCTATGCGTTCACGGGCGGCGGGCTCGTGGCATACGCGGCGTACCCGGCCAATCCGGACTTGTTCATCAACGCGGTGCATTGGCTGACTAACGACGCCGACCGGATCTCGGTCAGCGCCCGGCGTACCGAGGTGCCGCGACTGGACAAGCTGAGCGAGGGGTTCTGGATGGACTTCTGGCGTGTGTTCCTGGTGGGCATCTGGCCGGGAGTGGCGTTGATAGTCGGCGGCGGCGTGTGGTTGGTTCGCCGGAGGTAGTTGTAGATGAACTTCAAGACGACGTTGGTGCTGGTTGCAGTGGTTCTGGTGGTGGGGGCGGTTTGGATGCTGGTTCCGTCGAAGCCGGACGGTGCGGCTCAGGAGATCGAGCCGCCGCGACCGGGTGCGCAGTTCGTGCTCGATCCGCAGCCGGAGCGTGAGAAGCTGTCCCGGATCGAGATTGCTCGGGCCGGCAAGCCCAGGATCGTCTTCGAGCGCGTGGCGACCGATGAGGCGACACAGGGTGATCCTGATTGGCGGATCATCGAGCCGATCGAGTGCGCCGCCGAGCGGCACAAGGTCAGCGCTGTGATATCGACATTCGCCGGTTTGCAGGAGCGGGCGCGTTATGCGGCCGATGACCAGGACGTGCCGTCTGAAAGCGAGGCGGGGCTGGACCCACCGACGGCGATTGTGACGTTCGTTGATCTGGACGGCCACGAGACGCATTTGGAGATCGGCAAGCTGGCGGTTATGTCGAGCGACACGTACGTGCGAACCGCGGTCGATGGAACGATTCACCTGGCTAATCGAGACTTGTTGCCGCAGGTCAAGAAGGGCGTGGGCGAGTATCGCTCGCAACGGCTTGCTGACCTGAAGGTAGACGATGCTGTGCGGGTCGAGATCACGCACGCCGGCCAGACGTACGACATTTCGCGCGGGGCCGGCGGAGATTGGGTGGTCAACGAGCCGGTGCGGGCCTACGCGGACTGGGAGTACCTGCGCGGCCTGCTCACCAAGTTCAACGCGCTGCGGGCCGCCGAGTTCGTGGATGACACGCCGGCGGAAGGCGCTTACGGCCTTGGTAATCCACACTTAACGTGGGCCGTCACCACCGAGACGCGACGGAAGATAATCCGGGCCGCGGAGGCGGACGGCGATGAGTCGGCCGCATCACAGCCGGCCGAGCCCGAGTACGAGGTAACTGCCAATACGCACGAACTCCTGGTGGGCGGGTTCGCCGATCTGGAATCCAGGCAGCGTTGCGCGCAGACCAGCGCTGGTCAATGGGTGGCGGCGGTCGCGGCGGAGGACGTCGAGGCTCTGATCCCGGACATCGACAAACTGCGCGACCCGCGTGTCGCACGCGTCCAGGCCGACGACATCACCGAGTTCGAGATCACCTTCGGCGACGTCACGATATCGCTCGAGAAGACCGACGGCACGTGGCGGGGAACGGGCGATCTGGCGGAGTTGGAGGAGACCGCCCTGACGGAATTTCTGGATGCCTGCGCCGACCTCAAGGCCATCAGCTACGTCGACGCGCCGGGGGAAGCATCCGAGTACGGGCTGGATGCGCCGCGGGCCATCGTCAAGCTGACGACCACCGGGTCGCTGGTGCCGGTGACGCTGCGAATCGGCCAGGAAACGGCCAGTGGACGAAACGCCTACTTGCGCCGTGACGACGAGCCTTCGGTGATCGTGACACGCGCGGCGGCGGCGGCTCGTGTGGCGATCGACCCCATCACGCTGCGCGGGCGGGGTATCTTCACGTTCGATCCGCAGCGGCTGCAAGCGCTGGGTATCGAGCGGGATCCGCTGGGATCGCGGGTGGAGCGTGTTGACGACGGCTGGCGTGTTTCGCAACCCGCCGACGCCCCTGCCGACGCGGACAACATCCAGTCCACCGTGACGAACCTGGCACACCTGCGGGCCAAGCAGGTGGTCATCAAGGAGGACGATGGCAACTATGCTCTGCGCAGCCCGATCATGACGCTGCACTTCGAGCTATCGGGGGCGGAGGATGGACAGGAACGCGAGGCTCATGCGCTGTACCTGGCCCGCAAGCTCGGCCACTTCTACGCGCGCCGCGACGCCGATACTTATGTCTTTGAGCTGGATGAGTCGGTGTTCGACGTTCTGACCGCGGAGTTGGTCGATACGCGTCTGTTCTCGTTCGCGACGGAGGATGTGATCGGTTTCAGCCTCGCGGTTGAGGGCCGAACGCTTGAACTAGTCAAGCGTGATGATGGCTGGACGTATCCGCCCGATCCATACGTCGAGCTGAATCAGGACAAGGTTCGTAAGCTGGTTGATGCTCTGGCGGAGATGCGCGTCGAGGGCTATCTGGCCTGGGGTGACGCCGACATGGCGGCGGCCGACCTGGTGAATCCGCCGGTGCGGCTGGTTATCAGTTTGGCCGGCGGTCAGGAAATCGTGGTGGCGATGAGCCAGGATCGGGTGGGGCCGTTTCCGCGTCGCGGGGCGCTGCCCGAGCTGAGGCGCATGTTCCTGCTGCGCCAGGACGACGCAGCGCTGATCTTCATGCCGCTGGAATGGTATCTTCTGGCGGATGAGGAGGGGTAGCGCATAGGGTGCTGTGTGGGACCGGTTTGCAACCGGTCAGCGCGTCGGGTGCCCCAGGTTCTTTGATTCTGGGGCGACTACATCCCCAGGACCATTGTGCCGCCGCAGGCTGCCAGTGCGCCGCCGGCGATGGCGTGCGCGTAGCGTTCGAGGCGCGTGCTGGAGAGTTTCAGCACACCCAGATAACCGCCGGCGACAATAGTCAGCATCGTCCCGATCGTGCATACGGCGAAGACAACCGCCACCAGCACGACACTCCAGAAGCTGAGCTTCAGCGCGGGGTACATCAGGATCGGGATCAGCGGCTCGCAGGGGCCGAAGACGAAGATCGTGAACAAAACCCAGGGCGTCATGCGGCCCCTGGATTGCCCACTCGACTCGTGGCCGTGCTCACTGGTGTGCGGGTGGGCGTGAGCATCGGCATGCGTGTGCGTGTGCGCGTGCTCGCAGCCGTCGGTATGGGCGTGCAGGTGCGCGT
>CAZUCH010000309.1:0-4526 GCA_964619045.1 uncultured Planctomycetales bacterium
TTCGTTGGGCACCTGGGGGCGAGCGGGTAGGAGGCCGGGTGAATTGGCGTATCCCTGGGCCGTCACTGTCGGGCCGGGCGAGCGGCTGTATGTGATCGATTCGGGAAACAACCGCGTTCAGGTTTTGGAGGGGCTGTGACGTCTGTGCCATATTTTCGCTGTTCCCGGCGGCGCGTTGTGATAATGCCGCTATCATATGTAGTGCGTATCCGGGTGGGTGGAGATAGAAGAGTGAGACGCTGCTGCGGACCTTCATTTCTTCCTCTGGGAATCCGTGCTCTGGTTCTGGCTATGGTTGGCGCGGGGTTGTTTGGCTGCGCCGCGGGTCGGGAAGCTGACCGGGATGTGGCGAACGCTCTGAAGCAGTACGAGCAGCGGCGTGGGCAAGAGGCGGATTCGTATGCCCGGATGAGCGGTGCGCCGGCGAGGGATGCACCGGCGAACGACCTGACGAATGATGAGGCGGGGCCGGGGTCGCTGCGTGCGTACATCCTGCTGGCACTAGAGCAAAATCCGGACATCAAGGCCGCCGAGGAGATTGCGCGTGCCAAGGCGGCGCGGGTTTCGCAGGTTACGGCACTCGCCGATCCGGTGCTGATGGCGAAGGTGCTGCCCGAGCCGGTGCGGACCGCGGAAGGTGACAACTACTTCGTCCTCGGCATTCAGCAGAAGTTCCCGGTGCCCGAGAAGCTTAGCCGAGCGGGGAGCATCGCGCTGCACGAAGCGCGCATGGCGCTGGAAGACGTGCAGGCGGTGCGTCTGCGCGTGATCGCCGACGTCAAACGGGCGTACTTTCGACTGTACGTTATCGACAAGACGATCGAAATCGACCGGGCGAACCAGGGGTTGCTACGGGGGCTGATAGACGCCGCCCAGGCGCAGGTCGCGACGGGACGCCGATCGCAGGGCGATGTCTTGCGTGTGCAGGTCGAGTTCTCCACGCTGGAGAGCAAGCTCATCGAGTTGCGGCGGGATCGGGAGACGACCGTTGCGATGCTCAACCGGTTGCTGAACCGCAGCTTGGTGGCGGCGGTGCCCGAGCCGGCGGGGCTGAGCATTCGTGACGTCGATGTGGAGATCGAGAGGCTGTTTGAGATCGCCGGCCGCGACAATCCCGAATTGGAGCGGCTGCGGCTGCAAACCGAGCGTGATCGCGAAGCGGTCAAACTGGCGAAGCTGGCATACTGGCCAGACTTCACAGTGGGCATCGAGTGGATGAAGATTGACCCGCGTGCCGCGTTTCAGCCGCTGCCGAACCCGCAGACCGGCATCCGGCCGCCCGCTCCGAAGATGAGCGAAGAGGGGAGCGATAACTGGGCGATCGTCTTCGGCCTGAATATCCCGCTGTGGTTGGACAAGATCGAGGGCGGCATTCGCGAGGCACGCAGCAGGTTGTTGGCATCACAGCATCGATTGGCGAGCGCCCAGAACCGCGTGTACTTCGAGGTCGAGGAGGCCTTGGCCCGCGTTCGCGCTCAACAGGAACTGGCCGAACTGTTCGGCAAGACGATCATCCCGCAGGCCCAGCAGGCCTACGAAGTCTCGCGGGCGGCGTACACGAGCGGGGGCGGCGATTTTCTTTTCGTTGTCGACAACTGGCAGAAGTGGCTGGCCTTCAGCATTCAATACCACCGCGCGCTGGGCGAGTTGGAGCGCGGCGTGGCCGATCTCGAACAGGCCCTGGGCCTGAGCCTGGGCGAGGTGGGAGGCTCATGATGAATCGCGTGGATCGATGCGAGCTACGGGATAGACCGGTTGGAAACCGGTCCCACACTCTGAGGGCCGGCCGCGCGGGGGCGTGGTTTCTGGTCGTTGTTGCGGCGCTGATCGGCGGCGCCGGGGGCGGGTTCTGGGTGGCGGGGCACTGGACGGGCTCCGGTGGGGGGGCGCAGTCCGCTGAAGCGGACGAGGCCGCGAAACTCTACACCTGTGGAATGCACCCGAACGTCATTCAGGAAGGTCCGGGCGATTGCCCGATCTGCCAGATGAAGCTGACGCCGATGAAGCAGGGCGGCGGCGAGGAAGCCGGTGGATCGCATGAGCGGCAGGTTCTGTACTGGCGGGCGCCGATGGATCCGAGCTACATATCCGAGCAGCCCGGCAAGAGCCCGATGGGGATGGACCTGGTGCCGGTCTACGGCGAGGACTCCGCGACTGGCCGCACGATCTCGATCGATCCCGTGACCGTGCAGAACATGGGGGTTCGCACGAGCACCGTTCAGCGGGGGCCGCTGGTCAAGACGATTCGTACGGTGGGGCGCGTCGATTACGACGAACAGACAGTGACCTTCATCGACACTAAGTTCGACGGATGGATCGAGAAGCTCCATGTCGATGAGACCGGCGTGCTGGTGGAAGAGGGGCAGCCGCTGTTCGATGTTTATTCGCCCAAGCTGTATGCCGCCCAGGAGGAGTACCTGGCGGCTCTGCGCGGCGTGGAGCGTTTGGCCGACAGCTCGCTGGCCGAGGCGCGTGAGCAGTCACGCCGACTGGCCGAGGCGGCCGAGATGCGGCTGCGGTACTTCGACGTGTCCGACGGGCAGATCGGCGATTTGCGGCGGAGCGGCGAGATCAAGAAGACGCTGACCATTCACTCGCCGGCGCGGGGAATCGTCACCGAGAAGATGGCGCAGGGCGGCATGTACGTGAAGCCGGGCATGCGCTTGTTTACGATCGCCGACTTGTCGGGTGTGTGGGTGCTGGTTGATATCTACGAGTACCAATTGCCGTGGGTGCGTGTGGGGCAGCAGGCTACGATGACGCTGCCGTATGTTCCGGGGCGGGAGTTCGCCGGGCGGGTGGTCTACATTTATCCGTATCTCGAGAAACGGACGCGGGTCGTGAAGGTGCGGCTCGAGTTCGAGAATCCTACGCTGGAGCTCAAGCCGGAGATGTACGCTAACGTGGTGCTGCAAGCGGACCTCGACCGTAGCGCGTTGTTGATCCCGCGCGAGGCGTACATCGACTCGGGGACGCGGAAGGTCTCCTTCGTCGCCCTTGGCAAGGGGAAGTACCAGCCGCGTGACATTCAGGTGGGCGTGGAGGCCGAAAACGGGATGGTCGAGGTGCGTTACGGGCTGGACGAGGGTGATCGAATCGTCACCAGCGGGCAGTTCATGCTCGACGCCGAGAGCAAGCTGAAGGAAGCCGTCGCGAAGATGCTGGAGAGGCAGGAGAGCGGCGGAGACGGCCGGCTGCAAGCCGGGTCCACAGATCAAGACGACCGGTTGGAAACCGGTCCCACAAATGGGATACCGGCCGATGCTCAATACGCCTGTCCGATGGAGACTCACCCGGACCAGGCTGATCCGGCGGAGCGGGGGGCGATGTTCTCGGCGGAGGCCGGGCGCTGCGACTGGTGCGGAATGGCGTTTAAGCCACTCGGAGAGTTGGCGTGGGTTCAGGCTCGACTGGCGGCCGGCGATAGTGACGTGGCGTACACGTGCCCGGAGCATCAGCACGTGTTCTCTGAGCAGAGCGGGGAGTGTCCGCGCTGCGGGCGGGGGCTTGAGCCGTTCAAGGTGATGTATGCGTGCCCCGATCCGGCGCATACCGACGTGATTAGCGCCCGGGCCGGCGCGTGCCCACACTGTGGGCGAGGATTGACACCGCTGCGTGGAATCTGGCTCGCACCCGAGATGGCGGACGACAATGTTCCGCCCAAGCCGGAGGTTGCGGACGGCGCGGCGTATCATTGCCCGATCCACCCGCTGGTTCACAGCGCTGGGCCGGGCAAGTGTACGATTTGTGCCGGCGAGCTCGAGACGGCCGACGAGAGGGCGGCGGCGGAGGGGGCGCAGCGGGCAATTCCGCCGGATGCGAAGTACGCATGTCCGATGGATCAATGTTGGTACTTCTCGACCGTGCCCGGCGACTGTCCAGTGTGCGGCATGGTGATCATGCCGATCGAGAAGGTCAAATGGGCGGAGACGCTACGCAGCGGGGCGCAGACTGTCGGAGCGCATCCAGCGTTCGTCTGCCCGATGCATCCGGAACAAACTGGCTCGGCGGTGCGGGGACGGTGTCCACTGTGCGGGATGCAGCTCGTGTCTATCGATGTGTTGCCGCGCCCGACGAGCGCTCCGGCCGCCATCGCTGTGCAGATGAACTTCCTGATGGAGCACTACCTCGAGTTGCAGAGGCGTTTCGCCTCGGACAGTACTACGGATGTGGCGTTGAACGCCCTGGGGTTGGTGGGCGCCGCCGATGCGATTGTAGCGCGGCTGGACGATCCGGAGGTTGATCTGCCGGCCGAATTCGGCGACGCGGTTCGTGGGCTGCGCGCGGCCGCTCTGAAGACTACCGGCAAAGACCTCGATGCGGATCGTGTGACGTTCGTCGAACTGGGAGCGGCGATGCGGACGCTGGTCGAGCATGTGCGGCCGGACAAGCAGCGTTATCCAAAGATATTCATTTTCCACTGTCCGATGACGAAGGGCGACTGGCTCCAGACGTCTGAGGTGCTGTCCAATCCGTTCTATGGATTCAAGATGCGCGACTGCGGCAAGCCGGTCGAGACGCGCTAG
>CAZUCH010000310.1:0-4494 GCA_964619045.1 uncultured Planctomycetales bacterium
TATCGCCGCACTGGTGATCGCAGCAGTAACATTGATCGCCAGCATGGCCCCCAGGCAGGCCAGTGCTCCGCCCAGGCTGAGCCGCTGGTCAAACCAGCGGAACCGCGGACGAAACGAGGGGCTTCCTGATTGCGCCTCGTAGTAGGTTGCGTAGTTCAGCAGGCCGTAGGAGATGAGGAAGAACATTGAGACGACCGGGGCGATCACGTTCAGATTACCCAGCGCGATCGTGATCAGCGCGATCCCGGCGCTGAGCAGGATGCCGCGGCGCGGGTTCTCCGACGCCCCATGCCCCTTGGCGAACGGCGTTAAGAAGCGGAAGATCTTGTCGCCCGCCAGGGCCTGCAGAATGCGCGGCGCGCCGAGAAAGGCGGCCATCGCAGACGACAGGGTGGCTGCGACCACGCCGGCATCGATTAGCCATGGCAAGCCGGCGACACCCCGCATCGCCTCGTAGTTTGCGGCAAGTTCAGATGTCGGCATCGTGCCGGCATACGCCAATACGACTGCAAAGTAGACGAGCGTGGAAAGCCCGACTGCTGCGAACGTGCCGCGCGGCAGACTGCGTGCCGGGTCGCGGAGATCACCCGACATACTCACGCCCTGTGTAAAACCCGTTACCGCCGGGAAGAAGATGGCGAAAGCTACCCAGAAGCCTCCGCCACCCTTACCGACGAACCACGACTCCGCGAACAGGTCGGTCGACCACCTGCCACTCACACCCCAGAAAAACGCCCCGATGGCGCACGCCAGCACGAGCATCACGGCGAATTGGAACTTGGACGCGACGTCGGCCCCGAACCAAGCCGGCACAAGAAGCGCCGAGGCTGCGACCGCGGCGATGAGTTGAACCGCACGCGGATGGTCCCATCCGCTCAATCCGGCCATCGCTTCACCAAAGCCGATGCAGTAAAACGCGATTGACACGGCTTGCGCGAGGAAGAGTACCAGCCCGATCGCTCCGCCGAACTCTACGCCGAGAGTGCGCGATATCAGGTAGTAGTCGCCACCCTTTTTGACCCGGATGTTCGTCGCGATCGCCGAGAGAGACATGCTGGACAGGACGCAGATCAGGGTGGCGAATGCGACTATCGCGAGCGTCTGGGCGAGACCACTGATACCGACAACATAGCCAACGCGGCGAAAGAGAATGATGCCGAGTATCGTGAGGACACTAGGGGTGAACACGCCGGCGAATGTCCCGAGTTTGTGGGACTTGTCCGCTTCGCTAACCTGAGCACTCTGGTTCATTCGTCGTACCCTGATCGGTCTCGCACGCGGGTGTCAGTCGCGGCCCTGTGAGAATACGATTGATCGCTTCAATGACCCAACGTTCCGCTCAAAGTGCAGATCAGGCCGTTCGATCTCCAGTGGTAAAGGAGCCCTGAGAGACGCGTCGATCGTAGCCGCGTAGTCTCATCGCCCCTTGTCTGTGCTTCCGAGATTGACTGAACCATTACCCGCGATTGGCAGGCGCACGCGAACGTGGTTCCCGGGCCGGATGTATTCGAGTTCCAAGCACGTGGAAGCCATCAGCACTCCGCGTCCGTGAGCATCAAAGAGTCGGTCTTTGTCGATCGTCATGAATCGCTCGAAGTCGAATCCGTTTCCAGAGTCTTTGATCGTCACTTCCATCTTACCGGGTAGTCGCTGGAGTGCGACCTCAACGTGGCGGTCGCGGTATTTGGCGAGCCCCAGACGTCGGCGACGCTCCGCATCCAGCTTCTGCTCCAACAGCAACCGTCCCTTGTCCTCATAGCTGATCTCGAGGTTGCCGTGCTCAACTGCGTTGACGAGGAGTTCGCGGAGACCCACACGCTCCTGGCGCCGCACCAGCCCGTCACCTGTCCGAGGGCCGGCACGCCATCATGAAGAGTCCCTTGAGCCGCCTCCGCGTGAGCACTTTGGTGGGTCGTCGACATTATGAAACTGCACCCGTGAACCGTCGCGAGTGGCGCCCGTCCAGGCACTCTCCGCTTCCTTCCAGATCGGAGCGAGCTTCCGTCTTATTAGTGCGTGACTCCTGAGACGGGACGCGCGGTCGGTGCAGCCTTACGGGCGTTTGCTGCGGCTCGATGTCTTGGAACGCATTCTCTCGGTTGGTTCAGGGCGGCGTCTGTCCGGGCTCGTGCGGGCTTTCGGTGTGGCCGGCGGCGGCTCAGGGCGCGGCGGGGCCCGTCGGGTCGATTCACTCTGGCGCGCTTCACGCTTCACAGGCGAGCGTGGTATCTCCACGCGCCGCGAGCGCTGCTCGCTACCCCGCTTCAGCCGCGGATCATTCGATACTACCTCACGCTGGGCGCGCTGCCGCGTGTAGTCGCGCAGCTCGCGCGACGAGTAGCGTACCTTCTCCCGTTGTGCCGCGTCGAGACGAACGAACTTCGAGCCACTACGACTGGAATATACGTTGAGTGGCTTGGCAAGCGTAATCACTGTGTGGCCCTGGATCGCCGTCGTGCGCCGCGTGACATACGTGCGGACCGGGCGCAGTTCCACTTTCTCGCGCCGTTGGAAGAAATTCGCGCGAATCGACAGATCCCAGCCGGGGTCGACCGTGCGATGCACGATCACCTCTCGGGCGTAGATCGGGTCGTATCCATAGCGGCTGTAATGGAAGGCGAAGCTTGGGTATATTCCGGCCGCGACGTACTCGCGGGCGTAGTAGTCACCGAAATAGTAGTGCCGCACACGCGGACGGGCAAAGAGGTGTCCAACCGCCAGGTCGACGTCAATCACCACGTGTGGCGAGTAGACGAACGCCGGCTGTGAATAGACAACGCGCGACATGCGGACCGGCGCAAATAACACGCCGCGCCGCACCGGTGTGTAATCCCAGTAGCCATCGACGAAGACGCAACCGCCGGGGGTCCATACGTAATTGGCTGGCACCCACACCCAGTCCGGCTGGTACACGACCCAGTATCCCGGTCGCCACACGTAGCGCGCTTCGTGCCACATCCAGCAACCCGGAATCCAGGTGTGCGAGGGCGTGGGCGGCTCGCTGGACGGGCCGACCTCGATGCTCGCCGGCGGTAGCGGCAGGTATTCAACCACGTTGCTGGTCGTAGCCATCCAATAGCCCGAAATCCACTGGTAACCTTTCGGGGACGGTCGCCAGTAACCCGGCACCCATTGCCGACCGGGCGGTTCATCACGCCAGATCCCGCTCACCCACAGGTAGCTGCCGTCCTCGTCGTCCCAACTCCAGTAACCGTCAATCCAGACGATGTCTCCCTCGGGTCGCTCATCCGGGGGCATTTCTTCGATAGCCTCCGGCGGTGAGCTGTAAACGAACGGCCCGGGCTCGGGATCGAAAACGACCGGCACCGCAAAAGCCTCGTGAATCGGACCCCGGCCCATGATCTCGATCTCGTCATCGAGACCGAGGTCATCCTGGGCCCACAACGTTGAGGAAAAAGCGCAAGCCAACACCAGCATCAGCATGCCGGGCCAGCATGAGTGGTAACGGTCTTGTCTTGACATGAGTCATTCCTTCTATTTGAGTCGTGAACTGGCACGCCACGCGGCAGCGCGAGGCGCACAAGATATCATGCGACCGTTCCCGGCCGAGAGAGTGTCGGTTCGGGAACTACAGATCAATGGTTTCGTACGTCGTGTCGATCGCGTCCGGCGTAATTGTGATGATGATCGCCTCGCCGCAGAAGAAGTCGATCCCGTTGAAGTACGGGTAACCCGATAGGTCGAACTCGTCCACGAAGAGGCCGTCGAACGGATCGAAATCGCGCTCGGAGATCAGCTCGAGGTCGCCAAGGCACAGGTACTCGATGAACAGGGTTTCACCCGAGAGGACCAGGACCGACTCCAGGGCGTCTTCGGCGTAATAGTCCAGAAAGATGTCATATCCGGTGAGATTCTCAAACCCAACCAGCGTGATGTCGGGCAGTTCCTCGATCACGAGTTGTTCGGAGAAATCGATGATGACGTCGCCCGTGATGATAACGGTGTCCGCGCTGGTCGCCCCCGCGGGCCGCGCGAGGTAGCGCGGGTCATCACGCTGGACGACGCCGACATTGTTTTCAATTACGATTTCCAGCTCTTCCAGGGCGTCTAACAGTTGTGGGCAGCCGCCCAGATTAGACAATAGCAGTAGCGCGACAACAATAATCCAGCCAGGATGCCTTCGCATGTGATTAGACTCCATTCGAGTTTCGGCCTCGCGCTAGCATCATACGCCAGCTTGCCAGGCTCAGCAAGCAGCTCCGCCCCGGTACCGGTACCGGTACCGGGGTCCGTGACAGAGTCGGCGGCAAGCCGTCATCCGTGCCAGCATCTGGGGCACGAGCCCGGCGTACGCCGCCACCTGCCGGCGCGTCGCAAAACGGTGCGGCTGGGGCTCGCGATCGCAGACTCAATGCAGCTGCCGCTCTCGATTCTGACGGTGGAGCGAAGTGAGAAGCGTCGAGAGGAGATTCAACAGGGTGCAAGGCGACATCAGCCGGAATTGGCTGATCGTGCGTCATTCGAGTATGACAC
>CAZUCH010000311.1:0-4483 GCA_964619045.1 uncultured Planctomycetales bacterium
ATGATCGCGCGAACCTGCATCTCCAGAATCTCGGGGTATGTGATGCACAAACGACAGCCACGATGTCCCAGCATCGGGTTCGACTCGTGCAACCGCTCGGCCCGCGCCAGGATGTCATCCACCGAAACCCCGGTCGTTTGCGACAACTCCGCCGCCTGCGCAGGCGTCTTGGGGACGAACTCATGCAGCGGCGGGTCCAGCAAGCGAACCGTCACGGGACGGCCTTCCATGGCCTCGAAGATCCCAATGAAGTCCTCGCGCTGGTACGGCAACAGCTTGTCCAATGCCGCGCGACGCTTGGACTCCGTATCGGCGATGATCATCTCCTGAATCGCAAGCTGCCGCTCGTGGGTGGCGAAGAACATGTGCTCGGTCCGGCATAGACCGATGCCCTCGGCACCCATCTCGACCGCCTTGCGCGCGTCTTCGGGCGTGTCGGCGTTGGTCCGCACCTGTAGCCGACGCCGCTCGTCGGCCCAGCTCATGACCGTGTGGTATTCTTCAGACGCGGTGGGCCGCTGCAACTCCAGTTGCCCGCTGTACACAGCGCCGATGGTGCCGTCCAGCGTCAGGTACTCGCCCTGCCGCACGGGCGTCCTGCCGACCAGCATCTCGTTGGTCTTGTAGTCGATGGTGAGTGCGTCGCATCCGACGATGCAGCACTTGCCCCACCCGCGGGCCACGACCGCCGCGTGCGAGGTCTTGCCGCCCGTCTGCGTCAAGATGCCGACGGAGGCCTGCATCCCGCCGACGTCCTCGGGGCTGGTTTCCTTACGGACCAGAATTGCCGGCTCGCCGGCGGCCGCCAACCTTTCGGCCTCTCGCGCGCTGAAGGCGACCTTGCCGCACGCCGCACCGGGGACCGCGTTGATGCCCTCGGCGATCTTGTGCCGCGCCAAGTACTCGGCGGGAACCTCCGGGCTGATCACCGGGTAGAACAGCCGTTCGATATCTTCACGCGTGATGCGCTCGAGGGCCTGATCCCGTGTGATCACCGGCTTGGAGGCCGCGGCCAGGTATTTCTTGGGCAAATGGCCGGCCTTCGCGAGCCGCTGGGCTTCGGTCTTCGGCATCAGCGGCTCGGTAGCCTGCTCGACGGCAATCCGGAACGCGGCCGCCGGAGCGCGCTTGCCGGTGCGGCATTGGAGCATGTACAGCGTCCCGCGCTCGAAGGTGAACTCGATATCCTGCATCTCGCCGTAGTTGATCTCGAGAATCGCGCGTACGGCGCAGAGCTGGTCCCAGATTGCCGGATTCTCGTCGGCCAGCTCTGCCAGCTTGATCGGCGTGCGAATGCCGGCCACGACGTCCTCGCCCTGGGCGTTGATCAGCATATCGCCGTAGAAGACGTTCTCGCCCGTGCTGGGGTCGCGTGTGAAGGCCACGCCGGTGCCGCTGTCGTCGCCCATGTTGCCGAAGACCATCTGCTGCACGTTGACGCCCGTGCCCGCTATGTCGGTGATCTTCTCGACTCGGCGATAGGTGACGGACTTCTCGGCGTTCCAGGAGCGCCAGACGGCCGCGACCGCACCCTTGAGCTGCTCCCAGGGATCTTGCGGGAAGTCTTGGCCGGTCTGCTCGCGGAAGAAAGCCTTGAACTCGTCGCACAGCTCGTGCATGTTCTCGGCCGGTATCTCGTTGTCCAGCTTGACGCCGATGCGGTACTTCAGGTCATGCAGCTTGTCTTCCAGGATGTCCTTGTTCAGCCCGACAGCCGTGGTGGAGTACATTTGCAGGAAGCGGCGATAGGCATCCCAGGCGAAACGCGGGTTGCCGGTCACCTCGGCCAGCCCGAGGACCGACTGGTCGGTCAGGCCGAGGTTGAGGATTGTCTCCATCATGCCGGGCATCGACCTGGCCGCCCCGCTGCGCACGGAGACGAGCAACGGATCCTTGGCATCCCCGAGCTTCTTGCCGCATACCTTTTCGAGCTTGACCAAGTGCTGGCGGACTTCTTCCTCCATCCCCGCCGGCCACTGCTCGTTGTTGCTGTGATAGAACTCACAAGCGGGGACGGCAATCGTAAACCCGGCGGGTACCGGGAGCCCGATGTTGGTCATCTCGGCCAGGCCGGCACCCTTGCCGCCCAGCAGATCGCGATCCGTACCCTTGCCCTCGGCCTTGCCGGCCCCAAAGAAATAGACGACTTTCTTCCTAGCTGCCATCGGTGTTCCTTCACTCAATCGCCCCCACGAGACTGCACAAGCATCTATCACCGAGTCGCCGACCACACGCCGCGACCGTAACCCTTTAATGATAGGGGAAAAACGCTGCCGCACCAGCCCCCCTCCCCCCCCGTCGGCGGGGGGAATGACAGTCTCGGTGGGACGCCGATTCGCGAGGTGATACGCAATATCGCCCGTAAGAGGAGACCTGATCTGAGCCCCGAGCGTAACAGGCTGTCGGAATGGTCGGCTTTGAGCATTCCGACGCCCCCGGGATGGGTGTTTTCCGGCCCGGTAGGCAGTGGGGTCGGAGAGCAGAAGTGCCCTCCGCTGCCTTCGTTTTGGAGTATTCCGACAGCCTGTGACGCTCGCGGTTCTGATCTTGGTGGATGATGCGTCAAGACGCATCCTGACCTTGGTGTCCCCGGGGACAAGGCAGAGCCATGTCCTCCCCGGTGGCGGGGTGGGGCGTGGTTGCTCGATAGTGCTCTAGGCGCGGTGCGCAAGCGGGGGGGCACGCCGGCCGGACGTCTCGGGGAAGTTGGCTAGTCCTTCTTCTCGGAGGCGTACCAGAAGGCGTCGCGGCCGCCTTCGACAAAGGTTAGCGGATCGGCTTCGCCGCGCACCGTGCGAGCAGTGTACTTGGGCTTGCCGCCCTCAATGGCGAACTTCCAGACGCCGTAGACCTTGTCGTCGATCTTCATCGTGAGGGTGTATGCCCCATCGGTATCGAGCAGATCCTTGGCCTTGAAGTACGTCCCGTGGGGCACGTCCCGGCCCTCGGGGAAGACCATGTCGAAGGCCAGGCGCGTCCACTTGGGCTGGACCGAGTTTGTCGTGTTCGCGCGACTCGAGCAGACGAGCTGGCCGTCGGCGTCACGTGCGATCTCGACGCGGACCTTGATATCCTTCTCGTTGCAGGCGTCGTTGCGCAGCCACACTTTCCACTGCAGGTTCTGGTCCGGCTTGGCATCGGTGTAAAAGAGGTAGCCCCAGCGCTCCCAGTCACCAGTGGTGACGTAGCACTGCCCGTCGCCGAACGCATCGTCGTCGCCGACCATCTTGATCGTGAACGGGAAGGTGTAGTAGTGCTCGGTTGGCAGGTAGAAATCGAGCACGTAGTCGCCGGGTTTCAGCTCTGTCCAGAGGCTGCCGCCCGAGGTGGCCCCACTCTGCATGTCCTTCGTCGCGTGGAAGTTCAGCAGCGTGTACGGCTTCTTGAGACGATCCGGCTTCCAGTCGAACTGGAACAGCTCCTTGCCATCGGCCGTGCGAAGCACGACGAAGCCGCCCGGGCAGTCGTCGGGAACGAACGTGGCCTGGATCTGATCGAGGCTGAACTTGCCGTTCTTCGCCAGCACATTCACGCCGTTGAGCACCGTCGAAAACGACAACCCGGGGGTGAACTTGCGGTTCTCGTCCTTCAAGGCCTGAGGCCGTGAACCGGAGGGCGCGTCGGCCGGCTGCGCGCCCGCCTGGTCGCTCTTGTCGTCGCTTTTGCCCTGCAGCGCGCCCTTTACCGCTTCCTTGATCTTGCCCGGGAGCTGTGCGCTGGCTGCTCCCGAAGTGATAGCGGCAACGGTGATTACAGTGAGTAGAAGCCTGGTCATGGTGTTCTCTCCTCGTGTGCGGGACAGTATGCTGGACGACTGGACGATCCTGATCCGAATGGCCAACGAGAGCGGATTGTACAGTCATTGGCCGAGGCCGGCGAGCAACGCGAGCGTGACGGCGTCTGGACCGAGCGTGTGGAGTTGGCGTGCCGGGGCTTCATCACGATCGCCGGCCCGCGGCTAGCCCAACCCTTGGCGCTCCGCCCCAAACCCCGCCCGGGGCTCAGCACCTGGACCCCGGCTTATTCTCCTCCGGTGAGTAAGAGTTAGCGCAGACTAACGAGCGGGCTCTTCAGAACGTCTACTACATAGGCCAGCGGCAGCCCAGGCCGGCCCCTTCGCCAGAGCGGAACACCCCTCCGGCAGAGCAACGCATGGTTCCGCGAGAGCAAAACTTGGCCCAACGAGGGGAAAACATGGCCCCGGCAAAGCGCGGGTGCCACTGGCGGCTTGTCCGCCAGTGCTGCATGTGGAGTCTTGCGAGCAGTCACACTGGCAGCAAGCTGCCAGTGGCACCCAGCGCGAGAGCAAAACATGGCTCCGCGAGAGCAAAACATGGCTCCGCGAGAGCAAAACATGGCTCCGGCAGAGCAAAACATGGCTCCGCGAGAGCAAAACATGGATGCGCGAGAGCAAAACATGGCTCCGGCAGAGCAAAACATGGCTCCGGCAGAGCAAAACATGGACGCGCGAGAGCAAAACATG
>CAZUCH010000312.1:0-4469 GCA_964619045.1 uncultured Planctomycetales bacterium
TTCAGTCGTCCCTACGGGACTCGGTTCTCCGGTGCCGCACAGATCCCAGCACTTCGTGCTGGGCTATTCTCACCTCGTCCCTGCGGGACGGTACGGCGGTGTCCTCGCGGGACGGCAGGGCTGCGTGCCGTGGGACGGTACGGCGGTGTCCTAGCGGGACGGCAGGGCGGCGGCAACCTTGGCGCCGGTAGTCCGGCGAAGCTGCCCCGGCGGGGCACGCTACGAAAGCTCCAATTGGCTTTCTTTCGGGCGAGAATACTCGACCCGACGGGAGACCGCCTTCTTACTCATGCCATCTTCAGGGCGAGGACTGTCGTCCGGTGGGGCTACTGGGCGGGCAGTATGGGGCGGGCTGCGGACCCGCTCGCTTACGCTCGGGGTTCTGATCGAGACAGATGATGCGTCGAGACGCATCCTACGGACGGCCGACTCGGAAGTCGGCCGCTACTTCTTCAACGGGCGCTAGGGGCGTAGCATTAATAGGTTGCCTAGGGCGGCGGGGTTGTAGCAGTGGCCTCGGGCGCCGGACCAGGAGGAATATTCGCCGCGGCGGGCGTCCAGACGCGTTATGTTGCAGCCCCAAATCGCGTTGTGAGGGATGCGGGTGTCGAACGATGCGCGGGGGATCGCTAGCTCCACAATCCAGGCGTCGGGGGTTATGCCGGCGGCGACGCGGGCGCCGCTGGGCCACTCGTGTACGGTGCCCGTCGGGGGATCGGTGCGACAGCCACGCCGGGCGACCAGGAGTCCGCCGGGCTTGATCTGTAGACAGTAGAGGTCGCTGCTGGTTGTCGCGGCGCCCGTGGGGTCGAGGATGATCTCGACGACGTCCTGGCCCCAGGGTACGGCGCCGTCGATCGGGACTTCGTTGCTGGGCTGCCAGTGGGGCGCTTCGCCGGGGGCAAGAGAACAGCGGACTGCGAAGTACACGAACTGCTGATCCTGGCAGAAGTAGGCGCGCGTGCCCAGTTCGGGCCGGTCGGTGGTTTCGCCATCGGTCGTGCGGAGGCAGAGGCGGAAATCGCCGGCGGCGTTGTTGGTGGCCAGAGGCCAGTCGTCGAGCGCGCCGTCGATGCGCGGCGGCGTGGTGACTTGCCGAGAGGCGGCGACCGCCAGCCGAGCCGGTACGCGGAAGGCGCCCAAGGTCTCGGTGTCGAGGCTCAGCTCGAAGGGGTATGCGCCGTCGACGTTGTACGCCAGACCGCCGAGGTCGAGCGTGATGTGTGCCAAGCGTTGGGTGCCGGGCGGCAGTGTGGCGCGGACCTCCTCGGCCGGCGACCACGATGGCGGCGGCGTGGGCAAGGTCCAGCGACCCTCGATCGTCTGGTCGGTTGCGTTGAGGACGGTGGCGAGCACGGTGCCGCGCAGCCCCGCGGGCGTCATCGTCAGGCGGACTCCTTCGACCGTTGGGACGACCCGCCGAGCCTGGTTCATCATCAGGCCCCATTGCGACTCGGCGTGGGTCTGCCGCCGGCGGTCGTCGGGATCGCTCGCAAGCCGGCCGCCGAGTTCGTGGAGCATCAGTTGGCGCGCGAGGTGGAATGCGGAGCCATCGCGCGGCCAGCCGCTCTGGCGGTGGCTGAGGAGATCCTCGCCGGCGGCCTCGGTGCATGCCCAGCGGACGATTTGCTCGGCGAGTCGGCGGGCGAGTAGCTGCTGGCCGTTGTCCTCGAGCAGGCGCAGCAGTTCATAATCCTGCAAGCCGCGCCGCAGACGCTTTAGCCGCACTGTGGGTACGGGCTGATCGTGCAGGCCGTAGGGCTCGCCGGGATAGACGAGCGGCGCGCCGCTACCCGGTCCGGACGTTGCCCTGTTGTCCGCGGCGTGCTCGATCCAGAGGGCGTCAATGTCGTAACGATAGGCCTGCCACGGCAAGCTGTGGGCGTCGGTGGGGGGGGCTTCGATGGCTAGCGAGCCGCTGTAGGGTGGCTGATCGGGCATCAGCCACGTTCGCCGGTTGAGTTGACGCTGCTGTTGCATGGCGTCGGGCTCGAACCACATCGCGGGCGGTGCCCAGATGCTCACGTCGGGCAGATCGATCGGCGGGGCTTCATGCCATCCCAGGCCGCGCAATGAACGAGCCGGCAGGTGGGCGACCACCGGGAACTGGGTCTCGCTCTGGACGGCGATGCCGGTCAGCCGGCGCATGCGATCGACCAAACCACGCGACAGTGGCTCCGGCGGACAGGGGCGGAAGAACGCTCGATCGAGCCAACCTCGCTCGGCGAAGTGCCGCCGGCACTCGGCCAGATAGCCGGCCAGCAGGCGTGCGTAACGCGGCGAGTCGAGGCCGCCGTTGCGCTCGGCGTCAGGGTAGTCCAACGCTGCCGGCAGCGGCCAGGCCGCGAGAGGTACGCCGTCTGGGAAAGCAGTGCCGTCGAGCCATGGTCCGACCAGCCGGTCGTATTCGTCCCAGTGAATCTCGACCTGCCGATCGCTGGTGGCCCGGAACTTGGGGAACGAAGCCCACAGAATGGGCGTTGCCCGGTGGTCGTGCAGCAACTGCATGGTCGCGCGCACCAGGCGCGTGGCGATGTCGTGGCTGGGCACGCCGGGCAGTATGCTGGTTTGCTCGGCGGTCGAGGCCGGCCATTGGACGTGCGTTCGGAGGAGGTCGCGCGGATCGACGCGGCATATCGCCGGCAGGGTTCGGGGGCCGGGCAGCGCGACTGGGAGCACGTGGAGCTCGATGTCGCAACCGAAGACCGCCGGGGCACGGCCGGCGTTGCGCAGTTCGAGCCGGCCGCGATACTCGCCGGGCGAGATTGTCGGCGGTACGTGTATGTCGATCCAGACGATGGCGTTGCGTCCCGGTGACACGTCCACCGGTCCGCCGCCGCGCGGAGCGTTCCACGGGACGAGGATGTCGGGGAAGATTGTGCGTGTGGCTGGTTGGCCGGTGTGCTCGGGGTACCAGCTACGATAGGTGTCGATCTCGGTGTAGTGGACGCGGTAGATCGAGACGGCGGCGTGGGCTTCCAGAGTATCGTCGGGGCCGCGAAGATCGGACACCACAAGCGTGAATGGCCCGGCGCGACGGGCGCTGGTGCGCAGCGCCACCTGGAGTGCGACGGTCTCGTTGAGGGCGGCCTGCAAACGAATGCGGCCGTGCGTAGCCGAGTAAACGTCGTTCTCGGCGTTTGGGCGCGTGTTGTGGGTCAGCTCGGCGTCGCCACCTACGACCCAGATGGCGACAGGCGGCCGTGACTGCGGGAGCCGGCAGCCGGTCGGCATCAGCAACGCGAGGGCTGCGAGGATGATCGGCAAGGAGTGTAATGGGGAGGGCCGTGGTCTCACGATAGGGGCTCGGGCCGGCCTTGCAGTTTGTACAGGCGGGCTGGTGACTCGGGGTGTCCGGTGCGGGCCGATAGTTGGATGGCGTCTAGCAGGGCGCTGACCTCGAGGTGGCGTTCGAGCGGTGCCGGGCGCCCCGACGTCTCTGCTCCGATCAGGGCCGCCAAGCGGTGCATCTCGCTCGCCAGGTAGTCCTCGGGCAGTGAGCGATGGTCAATGATTCGGCCGTTGTGGTCAGCCAGTGTGATGTCGCGGTCGGTCAGTGTCACCAGGGCGTCAGGTCCGACGTGGCGGAGTTGGTGTTCTCGGCCGGGCAGGTTGCGGGCGGCGCTGATCACGCCGGTACCGCCGTCGGCGTAGCGCAGTATGGCCACGGCGGTATCCTCCACTCGGGGCGTGGTCGGGCCGGGAGGCGTGCGGAACGTCCCGACCGCGCTGCAGACGCCGTCGGGCAGGCCGCGAACGGCGACCAGGGCTTCGAGGAGCGGGTAGGCGGCGCCGGCCAGGACTCCGCCGGTGGACGCCGCCTGTTTGCCAGGTGAAGAACTCGGCGTCGGGCCGGGGAGGTTCACGCGTAGGTCGGAGAAGATCGGCCGAAAATCTTCGGGCCAGGGTAGCTCATTCCAGCCGTGGTCGAGTACGTGCTCCCACCACGAGGCGATGCTGTATGTTGTGGAAACTTGTCTGGCCAGCGTGACCAGTTCCGCCGCCTCGGCGAAGCTGGGTGCCAGAGGCGGGAGCTGCCACACGGGTGTGCCGTGGCGCAGGCCGACGCCGGCCAGCTCGGCGTTGTCGGGCACCGACGCCGCCAGTACGATTGCGTCCACGTCGGTCTGAGCTGCCAAGACGCGTGTGTCGCTTTGCCAGGGAATGTCCGGGAGGGCCGCCGATTGTGCCATCCCGGCCTGTCCGTGCAGTCGTAGCCGCGGGCAGGCGTTGATGGCCGAAGCGAGCCGCTGGGCCTGTTCCGCGTCGGCGATCAGGGCGACCTGGACGAGCGGATGCTGCTGGCTGTCGTTGTTTGCTGGGGCCATGGCTGTTATGATACGTGAGTTGCCTCACCTCTTGCAGTGTCGGAAGGAACACATGCGGCTGATCACCATTGCGATTGTCCTGGCCTGCGGGTCGACCTTGTCAGGCGATATTCTGCACTTGCGCGACGGTTCTCGCCAGCG
>CAZUCH010000313.1:0-4465 GCA_964619045.1 uncultured Planctomycetales bacterium
CGGCAAACATCCACAACACCGGCGGGCAGACTCCCGCCACACAATCTACGGCTGCGTCCGGGTGTTCGAAGTCATACCCGTTCGAGCCGTCAAAATCCCACTCGACGCGCGTCAAGTAGTCGGTCGGATCGATGTCAAACGAAGCACTGGAGTCCGGCGTGAACGGGGTGTCGCGGTACACCACGTAGGGGCCAGCGGCGTGCGCCAGAGGTGCATGCGGCGGCGGCGC
This sequence comes from uncultured Planctomycetales bacterium, assembly GCA_964619045.1. Lineage (GTDB taxonomy): Bacteria > Planctomycetota > Phycisphaerae > UBA1845 > Fen-1342 > JANQFV01. Next base: position 230 of record CAZUCH010000313.1, read on the forward strand.
TATCGTAACGCGGCGCGCGTCCACCGCCGTCTGCCCCTGAGCATCCGTGACGCGCAACCGCGCGCTGTATGTCGTTGATTCACCCGCGGGCGGACAATCCGCATATGTGTGCTGGGCCTCGCATTCGGTCGCGGAGGAGTAATCGTACGCGCCGTCACCATCGAAGTCCCATTCGTAGAGCACGATCTCGCGCGCCGGGTCGCGGTGGTACGAACCGCAGGCCTCGAACGTCAGCGGTAAGTCACAGGCCCAGATGACATCGTCGCCGGCCTGGGCCACCGGCCCAAGCGTGAACAGCGTATTGCTCAACATGATGACAATCCACGAGGTCGTGTAGGCCCGCCCCAGCGGCCGCTCGCTCGAGTCCGGCCAGCCGCCGTCCGTGTATCCCGCGCCTGCCTTCCAGTCCAGAATGTGCCGTGTCAGGCCGTCAACGGGATCGTGATACCAGTCAACGCCACAGGTCAAGACCTCGACCGGCGCGGGCAGTGCCACGCGCAGAGCCTTGACCAGTGTGTACCAAGCATACACGTATTGGCTATCGCGGAGCTCAACCCAGCGATCGGACAGCCACTTCTCGGCCAGTTCCCAGCGTTCATCACTGGTGGGCACGCCGGCGCAAGTCAGTTGAATCATGCCTCCGGGCGTGGTCGCGAGACATGAGTTGTAACAACCCAGATCCTGATAGCCGAAGTAGCCCTCCGGACTCTGGCTGAAGGCCAGCCAATCCAGATTCTCGTACTTGACGAACTCCGGCGTATCCAGACCAAAGGCCGCGTGGGCGCCGAGGAAGCCGATCGCCGCCCACTGCGACGCCGAGTTGTCCGAGGAAGTATCGTTCCAGACGTACCGCCAGCCGCCGCGCCGCGAGCCCGTGTCGGTCTGGCCCCACGCGTACATGTCGACCATGTCCTGGAGCAAGTCGTAGTGTGTTCGGCCGATGACGCCCGCCGAACCGACCTTCACGATGCGCTCCCGCTCTCCAATGGCGGCGACGGCGTCCATGATCTGGCCGGTCTCGTAGATCACGCGGCTGGACATGCTCCCAACACCCAGGCCGTTGTCGTTGGTGTCCGCGAAGCCGGCCGGCTGCTCGTCGATCGCCAGCGCCTTGAGCCGACCGAACATGGCGTCGAGCGCTGTGCGTAACGTCTGGGCATATGGATCCAGCCGCGCGTGCCGCGTGGGCGAATGGCCACTAATCGCGAAAGCCTGAATCGCCGAGGCCGTGGGGCCGTCGTAGAACCCGCTGGCCTGTCCTTCGCCGGCCCACAGACCATCGGGCTGCTGCGTCTTGTGCAGATACCAGAGGCCATCATCGATCCCGACGACTGCTTCTGTGTATAAGTCCCGAGGCGCGACGACCAGCGGATACGTGTCCGAATACTGCCCATGCGCCGGATCGGTAATCGTGATCGTCGCCGTGAACAAAGCCCCCGGCGCAGCGTCATACACGTGCAGCGCTTCGACCGCGCGCTTGTCAGTCACTACTCCGCCGGCTGGTTCGCTGCCGTCACCGAAGTCCCACGAGTACATCAGATCTCCGGCGAGGGTGTCGGTGAACACAACCGCCTTCAGCAAAGCCGCGTGATCGTCCCACGTCAGGTGCGGATACTCATCATCGGTCAACGTGTCGTAGCCTTGCGTCACGCACACTACTCCCGGCACGACGTTCACTTCGGCGGAGTGAGTAGCGGCGCGCCCGGCAGCGTCGCGAACCGTCAATTGCGCCTGGTAGAGCCGAATGCTGTCATAGCTATGAGACACCAACGGTCCGGCGTCTCCCGAGCCATCACCGAAACCCCATTCGTATGACACGATGGCCACGTCATCGTGCGATTGGTCGCCGTTGAACTCCAACCCGGCACCATACAGCGCGGTGTAGGGTCCATCGGGATCCGATAGTGGCGGCTCGCCGATGATCGTAATGTCAGCTTCGTCGGTGCCGTCGCGTCCCTCCGTATCCATCACGCTGAGCCCCACCGCATACTCGCCGTCAACCATGATATCTACGACTTCGCCGACGGCCCCGGAACTCATGTAGCGCACATCATCCATGACAAACGTGCCGTCATAGACTGTGATTCCAACCAAGAATCCACTCGCGGCTCCCACGTTCGAATCGTAGATCAAGAGCCACTCGGAGGATTCGGCTCTCTTCATGTAGTAGCGAGCCCCGGAGTTGGACCCCAACTCGATACGCAGGTCGTAGTCCCGGCTTGGTATGTACGTCAACCGCGCGCCGCGATCTATGCCGTCCTCGTATATTCGGATCTCGCCATTGTTGAAGTAGAACCCGTAACTGAGCCAATCATAAGCGTACTTTGGATCCTCGTCGTCGTGGCGCTTGAAGCCCCACATGGCACGGCCGCTCAACGGCGTAACACGCGCTTGCACCGGAGTTCGCCAGCCCCGAGCGTAACGTTCCTTGGTGAATGCATATCGGGTTTCCCAACTGGACTGGCCGGCCAGCGTGATGGCGCCGTCAATCTCGGCACCTTCCATGAACCAGGAGTCCGCCGCGCTATCGCCAGAGAATGTCTCGAGGACGACGTTCGGGACTGTCCAGGCCCAACTTTCCAGTGCGGTTTCGGCGCCGCCGGCCTCAGAGAAGCTGCCATCCAACGTGACGGCCCACACGCCATCGACAACGTCTTCTTCCAGCACCGAGTACGGCCCGCCGGCGTCTGCCGTCGGAGGGTCTGGATAGTCCACGAAGGGATCCCCCGCCAAGGTGACGGCCGTCACCAGCAGACAGACGCCCGCCACGTTCAGCACAGCGAGGCGGCAGGCTGTCTTGAGCATGGTAGCGGCCGTTCCTTTCCGCCGAAGTCGGCCCAGCGGCTGGGCCGTTGGGCAACGAGGGCTCTGTCAGTTCCAGCACGTCCGAAGGCCGCATCAAACGGCCCGTCCGCGCCGGTCCCGAGTCCCACTCCAGCGGAAACTACCCGGCTCTCGCGTTTGCCATCGCACATCCGCAGCGCGTCCCGCACGCAACCAGCGACCAATCGCCGACCGCGGCCAAACGCACGACGGTTCCTAACAGGCTATGGCGAGAACCAACAAAATGCCACTAGTACTATAAGGCCAAGTTAGGCGCGTTTCAACACATGTACAAAGAGACTGGGGGAAAAAGGTGTGACTGGATCGCGTCGGCAGCGCACAACCCCACCGCTCCGCCGACCGCGCTCGGCTGAGACCATGACTCATGTGTACCTGGCAATCGCCTACTTGTGCGATATGCGAGTCCAGAGCTGGTGACTAGTATAGAAACCGGGCACCATCTCTTGCGGCACAACGCCATCCGCGCCGGTGGCCATGTTCACCGCCGGCTCGTTCGGATAGAAGTTGCCGCGGTATTCGTCGTCCGGACCGACGTTGGCCGACTCGCCTGGATACCACACGAAGCAGTTGGCTGTGTTGACCGGCACGTCACACGCCACTTCGTACTCCACGCGCTCCACGTGCCCGTCCTGCAACAGAAGATTGGCGGTCAGATTCGGGTGCCGATAGTCAACCGTGTTGTCGTATTGGGTTGGGTAGCTCCAATCAAACGTACACGTGCCTTCACCACTGAGGTTGTAGATCACACTCCAACAGCCATCCGCCGCCAGCACCCGCTGAGCTGGATAACGCTGGTGGTCATCGAGGCGTCGTTTTCGGCCGTCACCAAAACCCGAACGCCAATTCCACGCGCCCGCCGACAGCGGCGCGGCAAGACCATAGCTGTAATCGATGCCAGGGCAGTTCTCTCGCCCGGGATAGTTGATCTGATAGTGTGCGCCGCGCGCCGAGTTCAACGGGCCGGGCGCGGGATCATCGGGGCAGTAACCGACGCGCCGATCGCTCAGATAACCACCTTCGATCAGGACGTCGATCCAAGTGTAGCGCTTTGGGCTGCCGGAATCGTCCCACACCGGGAAGTACGCGTAATCGTTGCGTGCGCCCTCCAGCGAACGCCCGAGTTGCTGAAGCTGAGCCGCACACTTGGCGGCCCGCGCCTGACGATGGGCGACAGAGAGCGGCGGCAGCAGAATCGAGATCAGCAGCGCCATGATCCCGCAGACAATCAGCAATTCCGGCAGTGAGAATCCCCGCCGCCCCCACCGCACCGAACGGGCTGACAAAGCGCTTAGACTCATGAGCTTTCGGCAACGCGTAAACGAACCTGGCACTACTTCAATTAGCACCAGCGCCCGCATGGCGACGCCACACTCCTATCTTTTGCCTTCATGC
>CAZUCH010000314.1:0-4451 GCA_964619045.1 uncultured Planctomycetales bacterium
TGTAACGGTTGCGAGCCTGGGACTCACCCGCAAACGCACACAGCAGGTTCTTCTCGGTTCGGCTTCCCTTCAGATCGGCCATTTCAAGCTCCTGTCGGTCAAGGTGATTCGCCTACTCGGCGTGTCTGGCCAGGTACGACGCCACGCCGTCGGCGGTCGGCTCCCTGGCCTCGTCGCCGGCTTTCCAGTTGGCCGGGCAGACCTCGCCATGCTTCTCGTGGAACTGCAACGCATCCAACATACACTGGGCTTCGTCCACATCGCGGCCCAACGGCAAGTCGTTGATGACCGCGTGGCGCACGATACCCTCTTTGTCGGTCAGGGACAAACCGCGCGGCGCAATCGACTCGTTGAACCGCACGCCGCAATCGCGCGAAATGGTCTTCGTAAGGTCCGCCGCCAGCCGGCCCGCGGTCGGCGGGTGGGGGCAGCCCTATTGGAAGGTGTGTTTGAGCGTGTGCCATGGGCGGGCGGTGCCGGTCCGTGGCACGATTATGTGTGGTATTGTCTGGGGATAGGGGCGTAATTTGACCCGCGCGAAATCGAGGCATACGATCAAGTGTAGGCGACTTGGTGCCGAGCCTGCCAGGCAGGTAATACCGGACGGTCGCGGAAACGGAAGGTGCGGATACGCGAGGGGACAGGTGGACGGTTCGGGCTCCAGCTCGGCGTCTGCGTTGTAGGAGCAGTGCCAGGTGGCCAGAAACGCAGTTGTGGATCAGGTGCTGCAGACACTTGCCGCCGACACGCCAGTCGATCGTGTCGTGCTGGGGTCGCTGCTAGAGCGGCGTCCCACGCCCGACGATCTTATGCCATTGCTCAAGTCGCCGGTTGCGGCCACTGTTGGCGCGGCTGTGATATACATGGGCATGTACGGCTCGAAGGGCGACAGTGGGCTGCTGCTGCCGTGTCTGCGCCACGAAGATCCAGATGTCGTGGGTCTGGCGGAGCGGTGCATCTGGAGCTTGTGGATGCAGGGCGGGTCCAACGAGGGCAACCGGCACTTGGCGGCCGCCGTCGAGTGCATCAAGAACGGGGATTACACTGGGGCGATTCACCTGCTGAGGGCTTTGGTTGCCAGCGAGCCGGGTTTCGCGGAAGCTCACTTTCAATGGGGGGTGGCGCTGTGCTGTTGCGAGCGTCCGGCGGCCGCGGCAAGTGCCTATCGCGAGACGTTGCGGTTGAATCCGAAGCACTTCGGGGCGGCTGCGGCCCTGGGGCACACGTGCGTGGAGCAGGGTGACCTGCCGGCTGCGATGCACTATTATCGGCGGGCGTTGCGTATTCATCCGGCGATGGAAGATGTGCCGGCGGCGTTGTCCGCGGTTGAGTTCGCGGCACGGCCACGACCGAACGTGTAGCCGATTCGTGGATCAGGGATCACGGCACGTGGACAAAATTCTACTCTACGGCGGTTCTTTCAACCCGATTCACAACGGCCACTTGATAGTGGCGCGTCATGTCGCCGAGCGGCTTGGCATTGGTCAAGTGGTGTTGATTCCCAGCGCGAGTCCGCCGCACAAGCTGGGGCAGCGATTGGCACCGGCCGAGGAGCGGCTGGCGCTGTGTCGGCTGGTTGCGGAGGACGATCCGCAGTTATCGGTCAGCGACTGGGAGATTGGCCGGTCGGGACCGAATTACACGCTGCTCACGGTTGAGCATTTTCGGCATGTTGTGGGTTCCGAGCGGGAGTTGTGCTGGCTGATCGGCATGGACAGTCTGCGTGAGCTGGAGACGTGGTACCACGCGGAAGAGCTGGTTGACGCTTGTACGATCGTGACGGCTGCCCGTCCGGGTTTTGAGGCCCCTGGCGCGTCGGAGTTGGGACGTTGCTTCTCGGCGGAGCAGGTGGATCGCCTGCTGGCGCACGTTGTGGAAGGGCCGCGGATCGACATCGCGGGTACGGAGATACGGGCGCGAGTGCGAATGGGCCAGAGCATACGCTATCTGGTTCCGGAAGTGGTGCGGGCGCGGATCGAGGGAGTGGGATTGTACGGCGGCGCATGAAGCACGGGCCGCGAGCGGGTCAGGCCAGCGGCTGAGCATTTTTTGACATTCACAGGCAGGGGGATTACCTGCGTTTTGCGCGGAAGCAGTCACGGCAGAGAACGGGGCGTCCCTGGCTAGGCTTGAATGGCACGGTGGTTTGGGTGCCGCACTCGGCGCATACGACGTCGAATGACTCGCGGGAGCCTCGGTCGCTGTCGCCACCGCCACCGCCACCACCGCCGCCACCACCGCGACGTCCACCGCCGCCACCGCCGCCACCGGAGTTAGCGCGGCGTTTCTCGCGACAGGAGGGGCAGCGTTTTGGTTCGTTTGTGAATCCGCGTTCGGCGTAGCGAGCTTGGTCGGCGGCACTGTGGACGAAGTCCTGTTCGCAGTCGGTGCAAGGTAGGTTCTTGTCTTCGAACGGCATTGGGGGTGCTCCTCTGAAGAGGTGGGGGACGGATCGGCCGCCTTCACCGGGGGTACTGTGAACTGCCTCATAAGGAAGGGCGATCCCGCGACTGAAGGATCGGCCGACACTCCGGGGTCGGCTCCACTGGCCCAAGGCGTCCACAGGCGGGCGACAGTATGGGCGCTAATCTCCGAGCGGTCAATCGCCGTGGCGAGTCGTTGAGCCCTCTGGGGCGTCACTCTGCGGGTGCGGATTCAGGTATTTTGAAGCGTTTCGTCAGCCAGGTGGTGATTTCCGCAAGCACTTGCGGCGCAAGGGTTTGCTCGATGGTCCCGTATTCGGCGAGCATTCCGGTCTGTGCGGTCTGGAAGAGGTGGTTCAGTCCCGGGAGCTCCTTTACGGTTCCGTCTGGGTTTTCGCCGGCCTTGAGGGCGGCCTCGATCTCTGGGAGGCTTTTCTTGGGTGGCACCTGGAAGTCGAGCGATCCGCCGAGGGCGAGCACCGGGCAACGCACCAGCCGCAGCACGCCGCGCGGGTCGTGGCGTATGAACCAGCGCATCCAGGGTGAATTGACGCTTGACAGGTGGAGATCGACCATGGCTTTGATCTCTTCCTTGCTGACGTCGCCCGCTGCGGCGGTCTGAAGCATGATGAGCTTGCGTAGAGCCTCGCGGACAGCGGCCTCGTCACCGCCTTTTGCGACCACGTCGAGCACGTCGCGCTGGGCCCTCAGGTGCTTCTTGATCTGGTCTTCGGGGAGCTTGGCGGCTTGGAGCATGGCCTCCATCTGCTGTGTGAGGATATCGATGCCGGGTAATCCAGGGCCGCCGAGCATAATCAGGCACTTCACGTCCATGGTGCTAACGGCGACCAGCGGAGCGATGAGGCCGCCCTCGCTATGTCCTATGAGTCCGATTCGTGCGGGGTCGATGTCGGGCTGACGCTTTAGGAACTTGATCCCGGCGAGGACGTCGCCGGCGGATTCGAGCGAGGTCGATTGGGAGGTTGAGCCGGTTGACTTGCCGACGCCGCGATCATCGACGCGCAGCACGGCGATGCCATGGCGAGTGAGATGGTCGGCGATGACGAGGAATGGCTTGTGGCCGAAGAGTGTTTCGTCGCGATCCTGGGGGCCCGAGCCGGTGATGAGAATAACGGCGGGGTGGCGCCCCTTGCTCTTGGGGATCGTGAGGGTGCCGGCGAGAGCTGTGTCGTCCATCTCGTTGGTGTATGCGACGTCGCGCTGGTCATAGGGGAATGGTGGCTGGGGTGTCTGTGGGCGCGGAGGGCCGACCTGCGAGACCTCGGTTTCGGTGACGCGGCGCATCTGGACCGGGAACTCCATGCCGTGCTGCTTGAGCAGACCCTCGGCCGTTTGGCCGTCCTCTGAGCGACGGCATTCGAAGACCGCCTGGGCCGGGCCGGGGATGGTGAAGGCGACCGTGGAGGACGTGAGCTGGACGTCGACCACTGGCAGGTCGATGGCGCCCTGCACGGGGATGCTGAGAGTCGCGCTGTAGTGCTGGCCGTCTTCGGCCGGCCTGAAGGTGATCGCGAAATCGGTCTTGCTGCCCATGGCGTCGAAGAAGCCGGTCCACCATTGGGGTTCGGTCGTGGGGCTCGCGGGCTGGGTGGTGGTCTGAGCTTCGGCCATCGGCAGGCCGGCCGCGGCGCAGAGCAGAACGAGTGAGAGCGGCAGCCGGCGTAAGCGTGCCGTAGCATGATTCGTCATCGGGTCAGTCTCCATCTGGAAGTCCAGCGAGTCGTGGATCGCGCGGTCTCAATGGGGATCATCCGCCGGCCGGTCGCGATCAGGCGCCAGCAGGCTGATGAGCATGTTTACTATCAAAGCGAGCATAAACGCCAAGGGCAGATTATACACTTCGATGCCGTAGATTTCGTTGTTGTATACAGCTTTCCACAGGATGGCGGTGGCGAATCCGACGAACATGCCAGCCAGGCAGCCGGCGTAGGAGGCCCGTTTCCAGAGCAGCAGGAGGATCACTTGCGGGCCGAAGGATGCTCCGAGGATTGCCCAGCCGTAGGTAAG
>CAZUCH010000315.1:0-4436 GCA_964619045.1 uncultured Planctomycetales bacterium
GGCGCAGGCGCATAGCCACGAGTGGAGCGCAGCGTAACTCGTGGGTACAATCCCCCCAACAATCTTTCGCCCCGTAGGGGCGGGGGCGCACGGCCACGAGTGGAGCGCAGCACAACTCGTGGATGCCGCAGCGTCGGACAAGCCCCTGTTCAGAGGATCCCCATGGACGTAACCCAGTCACTCAAAGACGCGGAGAACGCCCTTCGTGACTTCATCGGTACTGTCCTCACCACGAAGCACGACCAGCAGTGGCTTGACCACACTGGGGTCTCGCCGGAGCGTTTGGCGAAGTGGGCGGAACGAAAGGAAACGGAGGCAAAGCGCCAGCGGGGCGGCGTGGTCGAGGAACGCATCCTCTACTACGCCGATTTCTATGACCTTAGTACGATCCTGAAGAAGAACTGGGGGGACTTCGCCCCAGCCCTCGGTGAATGGAAGACAATGGAGGTTTGGCTCAAAGAGCTCGAACGCCTCCGTGATCCCGACGCGCATCGACGAGAGCTTCTGCCGCATCAGAAGCACTTGATCCTCGGGATAAGCGGCGAGATCCGAAACCAGATCGTTCGCTATCGCAGCAAGCAAGAGACTGCAGATGACGTCTTCCCTCGCATCGAGAGCGCCCGCGACAGCTTGGGCAACATCTTCACTCCCGCAGTGATGGGTGGCACAACAGTCGGGACGAAGACCGTTCTACGTCCGGGAGACATGATCGACTTCGTCGTAACCGCCACTGATCCACTCGGTGAAGAACTGTCGTACTCGCTGCGGGACCATGTCCACTGGGACGAGCACAAGTGGCAGAGCAGCGCATCGTTCTCGATACGCATCGAAGATGCTCACATCTCGGCGCAATTCGGCATCGAATTGAGCATAAAGAGCCCCAGGAAGCACCACGCGAGATCAAGCTGTGACGATTCTGTCATGTTTGTCTACCAAGTGCTCCCCTGCAAACAGCAGCGATAGGGGTAAAGCCTCCCTCGCCCCTATGGGGCGAAATGGGAAAGGGGTGCATCTTGATCCACGGGTTGCGCTGCGCTCCACCCGCGGCTATGCGCCTGCGCCCCTTCGGGGCAAAATGCGGGGCGGACGCACGTTTTGTCCACGGGGTGCGCTGCGCTTCCCCCGTGGCTGTACATCTTGCTCTCTCCCTGCCCTGCGAATGGACGCCCTCCCCGCCGGCGCCGCCGCGGACCACCACTCCCAGCCCATGCTATAATCGCGGGGTAATGGCCAAGACCGACGAACAGCGCGTTGCCCGGCTGCGGGAGCACATCGCCCAGCTTCCCAAAAACCCCGGCGTGTACCTGATGAAGGACCGCGACGGCGTGGTGCTCTACATCGGCAAGGCCCGCGAGCTGCGCAGCCGGGTGGCCAGCTACTTTCAAGACTCCGCCGACCTGCTCAACACGCGCGGGCCGCGCATCGCCAGCATGATCGCCCAGGTCGACAACATCGACATCCTCGAATGCGAGACCGAGGTCGACGCCCTCCTCAAGGAAAGCCGCCTCATAAAGGACATCCAGCCGCACTACAACGAAGCCCTCAAGGACGGCAGAACCTTCCCCTACATCGAGATCAGGACCTCCGACGATTTCCCCGGCGTATACATAACCCGCACGCCGCGCCCACGCGGCAGCAAGCTCTATGGGCCGTTCCTGGACCCCGCCGGGATTCGCGACGCCGTCAACGCCCTGCAACGAATCTTCAAGTACCGCACCTGCGAGCTGCCCATCAAGGCCGACGACGATCAGCGGCGTTTCTTCCGACCCTGCCTGCTGCACGCGATCGACCGCTGCTCGGCCCCCTGCGCCGACCGCATCAGCCCCGAGGCCTACGCCGCCGACATCAAACGCCTGCGCAAACTGCTGGGCTCCAAACGCAGCATACTCCTGCGACAGTTGCGCCGAGAGATGGAACAGGCAGCCGGCGATAAGCACTACGAACAGGCCGCCGTCCTGCGCGATCGCATCAAGGCCATCGAATCACTCGCGCTCAGCGGCGACCCGGATGAGCACGTCCAGCCCGAGGCGTTCTTCGTCGATCCGACCGCCGGCCTGGATGAGCTTCAGCGCGTGCTGGGTCTGCCCGAACGGCCGCGGATCGTCGAGGGCATCGACATCGCCACGCTACAGGGCGAATCCTCCGCCGGCTCGCTGGTGTGCTTCATCGACGGCAAGCCCTTCAAGAGCGGCTATAAGCGTTACAAGATCAAAACCGTGACCGGCGTTGACGATTACGCCATGATCCGCGAGGTCATCGCCCGGCGTTACAAGTACGCGACCATCGCCGAGGAGCTGTACCCGGACGTCATCCTAATCGACGGCGGGCTCGGGCAACTGCACGCAGCCCTCAATGCGTTCGCGGACATGGAGCGAGCCGTCGAGGCCGACGGCGTCGAGGCCGTTCGACCGGCGATGGTCGTCTCGCTGGCCAAACGCGAGGAGCTGATCTACGTGCAAGCGCGGGCAAAGCCGTTGAGACTGGCGCGCAACAACGACGCCCTGCGGCTGCTCCAGCAGGTCCGCGACGAGGCCCACCGCTTCAGCCAGCACTATCACCACATCCTGCGTCGCAAGCGCACATTCGACGAAGATGTCGCCGCCGGACGACGCCCGCCGGCCAGCTAGTGCAACGTTCGCAGGCCGCTGCGAGAATCCTGTGGCGGCCGACCTCCGGGTCGGCCGTGCCCGTCAACGGTTGCTCCTCCGTACTCTACGGCCGACTCGGAGGTCGGCCGCTACGTCCACTGGCGGTCGGCCGCTACGTCCACAGGAGCCGAATCCGGCTCCTGTGACGGGCAGTCCGGGGCACTTGCCCGGGATCGTGTTGGGCCGACAATCCGAGCAGACGGCCAAGAAAGCGGTTGTGCTCGGGGCACGGGAACATAGAATCGGCGGTGCTCAACGGCGTGTTTGAACGACGCCGATGCCTGGTCAGGGAGACAGCCGTGGCCGCACGCAAGAACCGCCCCATTCAGTACGAAGTCGCGTCACGCGCCCGACGCACCAGCCAGCGCACGCCCGTGCCGCCCAGCGGCGCGCCGACAGACAGTACGCCGCCCGTCCGAGACGAGGGCCTGGACGAGGAGGCCGGACGCCCGACTCCGACATTCGGCATGCCGCACCTGGCCGTAGCCGCGGCCGTGGTGCTGGTCATAGCGTTCGCCGTCTACAAGATCGGGCAGCGCACCACCCAACCCGAGCCCGAGGGGCCGTCCGAATTGGAGCTGGTCTTAGCCGACAAACCGCCAGACGCGGCCGAGGAAACGGCGCGTCCGGCGTTCGTACCGGACCATCGGGGGGCCGAGGGAGACGTGGCCGTGGCGCCACGACGCGCATCGGGTCCGCGTTCGGCGATCAACCAGCCCGACCCCGCGCCAACTGCCGAACCAACCGAGCCACAGGCGCTGGAATCGGGCTACTACTACGCCCTGGTGCAGTACTTCCCACCCAGCAAACGCGGCGATGCGGACGCGGCCCGCGATTTCCTCCGCAGCCGGGGTGTCGAGTGCATCGTCCGACAGGGACAGGGCGATTGGCAGTTGATCGCCACCGACCAATTCTCCAGCGCGGCCGCCGCTGGAGACCTTCTCCGCCGCATTCGTGAACACGGCCGGGAATACAGCCGGATCGGCGGCTACGACTTCGCCGGCTGCCAAGCCCGCAAGCTCTGACTGCCCCGCGTCCGCTGACGGGAAAGATCGCATGTCACGCCTCGATCAACTCCGAAAATTCGCCCAGTCGCAGCCCGACGACGCCTTCGCCCAGTACGGCGTGGGGTTGGAATGCATGCAGCTCGAACGCTGGGACGAAGCACTGGCCGCCTTCGATCTGGCGCTGGCCGCTGACGCTAGCTACGTCGCCGCCTTCTACCAGAAAGCTCTGGCGGAGGTGAAACTCGGGCAGCGTTCGGCGGCGGCGACCACTCTGAAGGCCGGAATGCCGATCGCGCTCGAGGCCAACGAGACGCACGCCGTCGCGGAAATGCGGAAAATGCTGGAAACGCTCGCCTAGCACCGCCGCGGCCAATGCTCTGTCAACGCTGACTCGACAGGCTGCGTATCGATCGGAACGGTGCCACTGCTCTGGAGTGTGCGGGTCTCGACCGGCGGGTTATTGGCTACCAACACTGCCAGTCCGTTTCTTCCCGACCACGAGCTGCGGCGCAACTTCCCGAAAACAGCTACTCTGGGCCGTGTCGGCAACGCCATTCTCGGTCCGCCCGATAGGCGACTCATACGCCGCCGACTTGGCGGAGCGTGGTGATCCAGTCGGCCCAGTCTGCCGAAGACAAACACACCGGGAGGCTGCGTACCGACCTCCGCTCGCCACGGCTTGGCCCCGCCGAGCTGCGCCCGTGACTGGTGCATAACGGCATTGTGCAGTGATTCCGGACGTTGGAGACCACACCGCATGCTGACACGCTATTGCGATCGA
>CAZUCH010000316.1:0-1419 GCA_964619045.1 uncultured Planctomycetales bacterium
TTCTTTCGACTGACGTATTCGCAGTGCGCGGACATTCTTCATGGTGAGAAGGCCAAGTCGGTGGTGGAGAGCGACCTAGTGGCCATGACCGCACGCACCGAGGAGCTGATGAAGCTCATCCCTGAGAACGAGGCGTTGGCCCGCAAGCTGCTCGAGCGCGGCGCCTGGATCAGCGAGTTGCCGATGCGCGCCGCCGTCTTGCCGGGGAATTTCCCCGGCCGCAATCGCATTATCGCCGGCATGTCGCTGGGGACGATCGTCGTTGAGGCGGCCAAGCGTAGCGGGGCGTTGATCACGGCCCGTCTGGCTGGCGAGTACAACCGCGAGGTTTTCGCCATCCCGGGGCGTGTGCAGGATGCCATGTCGCTGGGCACGAACAGGCTGATCCGCGACGGTGGCGCCAAGCTGACGACTTGTCTGGAGGACGTTCTGGAGGAGTTGCCGGCGATCGCGGAGGCTCTGTGTCCCAATGTGCCGATCGAACGTCGGCCGCCGGCGGATGAGTCGCGTGTTGCTAGTGGCGAGCAGGATGACTTGCGCGCCGCCGAGAGGGAGCCTGCGCAGTCGCCCGCGAAGCTCACGGCGGTCGAGCAGCGTGTTTACGACGTCATCGGCTATGATCCGATTCTCCAGGATATTGTGATGCGGGCGGCGGAGTTGCCGCCCGGCGAGGTTCTGGCGGCCATGACAACGCTGGAGTTGAAGGGTCTGGTTCGGCGGCTGCCCGGTCAGCTTATCGTGCGGCGTGGACGGGCTTAGTGGGCTGGCATGAACTACCTCGCTCATTTTGTGTTCAATCATCGGGTCAGCGGTATCGAGGTTGAGCCATACTTTGCGCTGGGGGTGGCGCTGCCCGACTTGTGGTTGCGTTTTTCGCGCTCGCGGCGGCTGCGCTGGCGGGCGGTTCGTGAAGCTCGGCCGAGCGACCCGGTGGGCGCGCTGCTGCGAGCGGGGTTGCTCAACCATGTTGAGGTTGATCGGCTGTTTCATACCACGCCGGCGTTCTTGGGGTGGCAGCGTGATCTCAAGCGCTGCCTCGGCGACTGCGATGTGCATCCGGCCTTGCTGGACTTCGTCTGTCACGCGGGCATCGAGCTGGTGATCGATCATGCGCTGCTGTGCGACGAGCCCGAGTTGGTTGAGCACTTCTACGACGTGCTGGCCGGGTGCGAGACCGACTACGCGGTGCGTTTGGTCGGCGAGATCGGGGCGGTTGATACCGCCGGTCTTGATGACGTCGTGCGGCGATTTACGACTCGCCGATTCTTGCGCCGGTACCGCAGTCTGGCGGCGTTGCCCGAGGTTGTGGGCATGATTCTCGCGCTGGCCGACATCGCTCCGCCGTCGCCGGTGGTCCTGGAGAGGCTGTTCATCGCGGCCGCCGACATGGTTGACGTTTCGACGGTCTGGGCCGAGATG
>CAZUCH010000316.1:1519-4428 GCA_964619045.1 uncultured Planctomycetales bacterium
GCTGTTCATCGCGGCCGCCGACATGGTTGACGTTTCGACGGTCTGGGCCGAGATGACCGCGGAGTAGCACGCGGAGAGCGACGGTCGATCGGGGGGTTGTGCGCGACATTGATCATGTACCTTGGGCTATGTAAAGCTGAGGGTGTTGGAGTAGTAGATGCGGCCGTAGCGGGTGACGGCCCAGCGCCAGCTTGCGGCGCCGGTTTCGTTTACGGTCATGGTGACGACTCCGTTCTTGGGGGCGATGACCAGGAATCGTTTGTTGGCGACGACGGTCTGTAGGACCGTGCCGCTGTTGAAGGTCACGGAGTTGGGGGTGCCGACGGCGAGGCCGCCGCCGCTGTCGTCGGCGAGCCAGCAATCTAGCAGGCTGTATTCGCCGGTGGCGACGCGGATGGTGGACTGGATGTTGTTGGCGCTTTCGTCGCCGACGTCGATCATGATCTGTGTGGCCCAGTCGGGTGCCAGTCGGTCGGCGAGCGCGCGGATGAAGTCGGCGTGTGCGAAGATGTCGGCGTCGGTGCGCGTCAGCGGCGCCCGGAGCTGCGCGAGGGCGGTTGCGATCTGGACGGCCGCGGTTTCGAGCCGGTGCGGCGAAAACGGTCCGCGCCCCAAGTCGGGGCCGAAGAACTCGGTGTGTCGGGCATTCATAAGGGTCGCTCCTTGTAACCATGTCGGCGTAGTCGTGCAGGCCTGTTGATGAAGGATGACCTAGCAAGTCACGAAAAGCAAGAAAACCTCGGCGGGTGTTGCTCAGTGTTGACAGGTGTTGATATTTGGCAGGGGAAAGGAGGATCGAGGGCCCTGGGTAGGGTGCGTCTTGACGCACCGATTGGTCCGGCATGGCGGGCGGGCGCGATGCGTCAAGACGCATCCTACGGGGAAATGAGGCATGATGGCGCGTCCTGCGGCTGACTTGCTGGCCGCGTGTTGACGTCGGTGTGCCGAACCACTAGCGTAACTTGGTTCTTTCGGCGGGCGTTATATGCGGTTCATCTCGAACGTAGAATCTGTGCGGCGCGGGGAACCAACCGTGCTCGCGATCACCGAGACGCTGGTCGCGATGGGGCTCACGCTCTGGATCGCCGTCCACTTCGGAACTGTCAAGCACATCGTCGTCAGCGCGTGCATCGCGCCGTTCCTGCTGCTGCGTACGGACGAATCAGCAGTGTTTGGAGTCCGCATCTTTGACAAGATCGGACGCTGGTTGCGAGAGCGGCCCAGGTGGCTTGTCTGGATCGTCTTCATCCCACTCCTGCTGAGCTTCGCCCCCATACGAGTGTTCGCGACCGTGGTGACGGTCCTACGGAGTCCGGCTGCGGTGATACGGGCGATCCCATGGAACTGGCGCCGAATCGCCGTTGCGACCGATTTCTGTCGGTCTCCACAATTTCTTCCCACGCCCGATGACGCGACGCTGTTAGGCGGTATGGACATGGGAGATGGATACGATCTCTACCGAGGGTACAGGGAGAAGCTCGATAGGGCGGGAGAAGGGGCGACCTGGGCCATAGCTGCTGTCATCTGGTGGCTGATGCTCTCGGTTGTTCTGCTGCTCGCCGGCCTTCCCGCGATCCTCTACCGCTGGTCACTCAAGTCCACCGCGATCATCTGGTTCCCGTTGCTGTGGGCGCTGCGCGAGGTCGCTCCGAGCGATAAGCCGCTCAGAGCACGATTGAGCCTCTTTGAGAAGTCCGACCTCGTCCGGTTTGTCCTGCTGGTGTCGGCCGCCGCGCTGCTGGCATTTGCCCTGAAGCTTTGGTTCTGGAACGAGGCGGCGCACGCGGCGGCAGCCTGGAACGAGACGCTCGGAGGCCGGATCGCCACGATCCACATCGCGCCTGGCGTCATCGAGTGGTGGCAGGTCGCGACGGTGCTCAACTCGGCGATCGCGATCGTGTTGTGGCTCTACGTGCGCTCCTGCCTGCGGCACATCAAGGTGGGCGTGCCCCGGCGGGAAGTGGCCGTCGAGCGCGTGCTCGGCTGGACGCTGTTCGTGCGGCGCCTGCTCACCACCTACACGATTCTGTGCGTCGGATACCTGTACTTCAGGGAGGCCACCGCCTGGCAGCTTCCGCCGCTGGGCGGCAAGCTCTTTCCGTGGATGTGATCGGGGCGGGAAGGTAGGGTGCGTCTTGACGCACCAGTCGCTCCGGCCTGGCGATTGCTGATGATGCGTCGAGACTCATCCTACGGGTCTTCTGTGGATTTGATCGGGATGGCGAGTCGCTCCGGCCTGGCGATTGCTGATGATGCGTCGAGACGCATCCTACGGGTCTTCCGTGGATTTGATCGGGATGGCGAGAGGGGTGCGTCCCTATGCATCAACACAGTATGATCCCGTTATGGTTGAGTACCGCCGTTTGGATGCACCCGGTGCGACCGTGTTCTTCACGGTCGTCACGGAACGCCGCCGACCGATCTTCGGTGATCCCGCCGTGGTCGATCTGCTGCGCGCGGCGTTCAAGCAGGTCATTTCGGATCGTCCGTTCACGATCGACGCCATCGCCATCATGCCGGACCACATCCATGCGATCTGGACGATGCCGCCGGGAGATGTTCGGTTCGGCCTACGATGGTCGGCCATCAAGGCGGCGCTTACGCGTGCCTACCTCGCCGCCGGCGGGCAAGAGATGCAGCGCGGTGCCTCGCGCCTCGCTCGAAACGAGCGGGGCGTTTGGCAGCGGCGTTTCTGGGATCACGTTATACGCGACGACGATGATCTCGGCCGGCACTTCGATTACATCTGCTACAACCCGGTCAAGCACGGGTATGTCAATTGCCCCCATGCCTGGCCCCACACCAGCTTTCACAGACACGTTCGCGACGGTTTGTACTCGAATGACTGGATGTGCTGTTGCGGGGGACGCTTCGTAAAGCCCCTGGATCTACGATCACTCGAGGGGCGC
>CAZUCH010000317.1:0-4426 GCA_964619045.1 uncultured Planctomycetales bacterium
GTAGAGCACCGGTTTCCAAAACCGGCGGTTGGGGGTTCGAGTCCCTCCGCTCCTGATTAACATCGGTGCCGCGGGCTGTTCCGCGGCCGGGCAGCTACTACAAGAACCGGTGGCGGCGTATTATAGAGGTTGAGGCGCCACGGGCGCCATCAGCCGCGATAAACGCAGCCACGGGAGCGTGACCAAGCATGGCAGACCAGGTGCAGACAGGTGCCGCAGCGCGAGGCGGAGACAAATCGCCGTTCCGTGTTGCCAAGTCCGGACAGGGCATCCACGTGCGGTGGGGCACGGCTATGGGGGCCTTCGCGCTGGCCGTCAGTGGGGCCTACTTCCTGTGGGACAAGCTCGCGCTGATTCGTGTTTTCGAGCAGGCAGACGCGACACGCAGCGCGGTTGTCGTCGTCGCACTGGCTGCTGCGGCCTACCTGATCTTCTGGCTGGTGGGCCGCAAGCAGGGCGTGATCAATTTCCTGATCGCCACCGAAGGCGAGATGAAGAAGGTCAACTGGTCCAGCCGTCGGGAAGTCTGGGGAGCGACGCGCGTCGTGATCGTGACGGTCCTGGCGCTGGCCGCGATCCTCTTCAGCGTCAACATCATATGCATGGTGTTCTTCAGCGGCATCGGCGTGCTGAAGTTCAACGTGCTGACCAAGCTCTTCGGCGGAACCACATGATGAGCACGGTAGAGGAACAGCACCAACAGCCCGAAACCGACGACGAGGCATTGCCTGCGGCCGATGGGCCCGAGGCTGTCGCCGATGCCGAACAACCGGCCGTCGACGCCCCGCCGGACTCCGTCGATTCGGACAGCGCCGAGGCCGATGCGCCCACCGAGGGTGCGACGGTAGCGGACGCTGATGCCGACTCCGGCGAGAGCGGAGAGGCCGCCGCGCCTGCCCAACCTAAGGGTCCGCCCCCGGTGGCGGAGGTCGAGTTGGTGAAGCCGGGCATGGGCTGGTACGTCCTGCGCGTGGCCTCGAACAAGGAGAGCCAGGTACAGGAGGCGCTCGAGCGCAAGATCAAGATCGAGCAGATCGATCAACGGGTGGGACGCGTGCTGGTGCCGACGCAGCGTGAGAAGCGCATGCGCGGCGGCACGGCCCGAATCTATCATCGCAAGTTGTATCCAGGCTACGTTTTCGTCGAGATGGCCACTGAGGATGATGGTCGCATCCCCGAGAGCGTCTGGTTCGTCATCAAGGAAACGACCGGCGTCGGCGATTTCATTGGGTCGGGCGGCAAGCCGTCGCCCATGCCCATGTCCGACGTCGAGAAGATGCTGGCAGTCACGTCCAGACAGGAAGAGTCGCCGGCACTTGCGAACCTGAAGTTCAAGAAGGGTGACAAGGTCAAGGTCACCGAGGGGCCGTTCGAGAACTTTGAGGGCGTGGTCGACGAAATCAACGTCCAGAAGGGTACCGTCCGCGTGGTGGTGACGATCTTCGGTCGCCCAACGCCGATCGATATCGA
The DNA here is from genome assembly GCA_964619045.1 of uncultured Planctomycetales bacterium. Lineage (GTDB taxonomy): Bacteria > Planctomycetota > Phycisphaerae > UBA1845 > Fen-1342 > JANQFV01. The sequence continues at coordinate 1,471 of CAZUCH010000317.1, forward strand.
ATACTGGCAGGTCGAGTAGTCGCCTCGGGGTGCCGAGCGGACCGCACGTGGCTGACGCCTGACGCCGGCCCGGTACCGACGTCTGCGGGCACTTGCCAGGCGGAATTCACACGGGAAACCCGACGTTGCTACTGGTAATGCACGCGGGTGAGCGTTAGACTTACATTTCTCGTCGTTTTTGCGAGGTCACGGGTAAGCCCGAACCGGCGACGAATGGAACGGTTAGGAACAGTATCATGGCCAAGGCCATAATCGGCAAAATCAAGTTGCAGGCCCCAGGCGGAAAAGCAACCCCGGCACCCCCGGTCGGGCCGGCGTTGGGCCAGCACGGCGTCAATATCGGGCAATTCGTCCAGCAATTCAACGAGCGTACGAAGAGCTTGGACGGCATTACCTGCCCGGTCGAGATCACCGTCTACAAGGACAAGAGCTTCGACTTCGTCGTCAAGAGCCCCCCAGCGGCAGTGTTGCTGGCCAAGGCGGCCAAGCCCACCGACGAGACTCTGGCGCTGGTCGAGAAGGGCTCCGCAACCCCCAACCGCGTTACGGTCGGTCGGGTGACCAAGGAAGACGTGCGCAAGATCGTCGAAACCAAGATGAAGGATCTGAACGCGTTCGACATGGACGCCGCCGGGCGGATCATCGAGGGCACTGCGCGTTCGATGGGCATAGACGTCATAGACTAGCACCTGTCCCAAGACTTGTGGCACAGGCTTCCAGCCTGTGATTTCGCCGGCAAGATGCCGGTGCCACACATGTAGGGCAGCTTCTAGTACCGTTCGGCGCTGCCGAGCGTAGCCGGATTAGTTTTGATTCGCGGCGGCCCGCTGGTGGTCGCCAGACATGTTGAGGCCGCACCACAGGCCGCATAGTGGGAGCTTATGCGATGCGATTTCGCAGCAAGCGTTACATTAAAGACGCACAGAAGATACCCCCCCAGCCGTTGCCGATTGACGCTGCGATCAAGCAGCTCAAAGGCTATTCCAAGACCAAATTCGATCAAAGCGTTGACTTGGTGCTGCACCTGAGCATCGATCCTCGCCAGGCCGATCAGATGCTGCGGGGCTCGATGAGCATGCCCAAGGGCATCGGCAAGAGCAAACGCGTCATCGCGTTCTGCGGCGAGAACGACGTCGAGGCCGCCAAGGCGGCCGGTGCCGTCGAGGTCGGTGCCGACGAATTGGTCGAGAAGGTCCAGAATGGCTGGACGGACTTCGATGTCGCGGTCGCTCACCCCTCGTTGATGGGCAAGGTCGGCCGTTTGGGCCGCGTGCTCGGACCGCAGGGCAAGATGCCGTCGCCCAAGAGTGGCACGGTTACGTCGGACATCGCCCAGGCGGTCAAGGACTATTCGGCCGGCAAGGTCGAGTTCCGCAATGACGCCGGCGGCAATATCCACGCGGTAGTCGGGAAGCTGAGCTTCTCCGATGACGATCTCAAAGAAAACATCCTGGCCTTCGTCAGGCACATCAAGAAGATGAAGCCGGCGGCGGCCAAGGGCACGTTTATGAAGAAGGTCTGCGTCAGCGGCACCATGACGCCGGCGGTGGAGCTGGATTTCTCGACCCCGGGCGCGGAGTAAACAGGCATGAGTAAGCCAATCAAGAACCTGATAGCTCGCGACCTGGAGTCGCGCTATGCCCAGTTGGACAACGTCGTCTGGGTCGAGATCATTGGCGTCGACGGCACGACCACAAACAACTTCCGCCGCGATTTGCGCAGCCGCGACATGCAGCTCGAAGTCATCAAGACTTCGCTCTTCAAGCGCGTCTGCGCCGATGGGCCGCTCGCCGTGTTGGCCGGCGACCTGGAAGGCCCCGCGGCCATCGTCTCCGGCGGCCAGTCGGCCGTCGAAGTCGCCAAGCTGCTCGATGAGTGGCGACCCAAGCTCCTCAAGGGCAAGGGCCTCAGGCTGCGCGGAGCCGTCCTGGACGGCGAGTACCTCGACGAACAACGCGTCCAGGAACTCTCCAGGATGCCCACCAAGGCCGACCTACAGGCCAAGGTCGTCGCCATCATCCTCGCGCCCGGCGGCAACGTGGTCGGCTTGGCTCTCTCCGGCGGCGGCAACATCGTCGGCTGCCTGAAGACCATGATCGACAAGCTCGAAAAGGGCGAAGAGATCAAGGCCCGTTCGGCCTGACCAGCGGCCCAACATTGACAGCCGGCAACGCCGACCGTCGCCTGATACGGATGCATACGATGCGCGCCTGAGTGTTCCGCAAGCGGATTAAACGAAGCCAACGTGGCTTCGGCTATCAGGGCGATCGACGTAGTTTTTCGCGGAGTAATGAACCATGGCGGATGCACCTGCCGAGACCACCGAAGCACGTAACTTTGACCCGGCCATCAAGGACATGGGCGACAAGATCGCCACCCTGACCCTCATTCAGGCCAAGCAACTGGCCGACTACATGAAAGACGAGTACGGCATTGAGCCGGCCGCCGGCGGCGGCGCGATCATGGTCGCGGCGAGCGGCGCTGGCGCCGCTGAGGTCGAAGAGCAGACCGAGTTCGACGTCATCATCAAGTCCCCCGGCGCCAAGAAACTGCCCGTCATCAAGGTAGTCCGCGCGGCCCGCGGCGACCTGGGCCTAAAGGAAGCCAAGGCGCTCGTCGACGAGGCCCCCAAGCCGCTGCTCGAAGGCATCAGCAAGGAAGACGCCGAAAAGTGGAAGAAGGAACTCGAAGAGGCCGGCGCCGAAGTCGAAGTCAAGTAGCTTCCGCAAGCCCCCCAAACAGCGAGTCCCACAAGAGCCCGGCCCCGCGCCGGGCTCTTTCTCATTCCGGACGGAATACTCCGGGCCGATCAGAGAATACAATCCCAGGCATGGGACCGGCGTGTCGCCGTGATCGGGCCGCCAACTTCGTGGCCCCGAGTGTGTCCGAGCATTCAAGCTGCTAGACGGTGCCTCAGGAGAAACGCATGAAACGGCTATGGAATCTGCCCTCGTTG
>CAZUCH010000318.1:0-4412 GCA_964619045.1 uncultured Planctomycetales bacterium
CGAGAAGACCGCCGCCTGATCATGTCGCATCAACGACATTTGACAATAGCTCGTGTCCCGGTTGGCTGACGCTTTGTTTGGCTCTGCGTTTGCTCATGGATAGCCCGCCGTGCCGCCGGCTCGCTCTTGCGCGCTCGAACCGTCAGAGCCCCATTGACCCGCGTAATCGGCACGAGCGCCGCAACGCGCATGATAAGGTACGCTGCGACGTTGTAGTAGGCAAGCAGAACGCCCCCACCAGCTTTGGAGCTCAGACGCCCGGGCGCGGCGTAGGGGGATTGTGCCACGCCTGATGCTACGCATACCGGTTGGCCATCGCCTCTAATGCGGCCGGAACTGCTCGCCGATCCCGTCAACGAACATCTCAACTCGGCCACAGCGGGGGCAGACGTAGACGTCGAAGTGCTCGCGATTCACGAACAGCTCTCCCAATTCGCCGAGTAGCCCCCAACGCGACCCCTCGTGGAACTTCTTCGTGCCAACGTAGTCGAGCCCCTTGTCACAGCGCGGACAGGTAACCGGGTTCATCATCACTCCTCCATATGGACCATGACGGCAACCATCAGTCTACCGCCCGACCTCCCCAGGCACGACTACAACTTCGGAGCATCTTTGGAACGGAAGAAAGGGGGGCATGCCGACGCGAGAAGCCGTCGGCACCCGGCACCCGAGACAGTGGACGGTCGACTCGGAGGTCGGCCGCTGCGAGCCGGTCGCTTACGCTCGCGGTTCTGTTCGGGGCTTGGTGCGGCGAGCCATGCGCGGCACACAGGCACTTGCGCACTGCTCAAGAGCAGTGGCACCAAGGCACACAGGCACCTGGCGCGTTGCTACGGAATGCGGGTTAGGTTGATAGGCGGGCGTAGAGGGTCTCCAGCTGGTCTACCATGGCGCGGTGGTCGAAGCGGTCCAGGCAATGGTCGCGGCCGGCGCGGCCCATCGCTGTGCGCTGGTCGGCGCTTGACGCCAACTCGCAGAGCGCGTCCACGAAGGCGGGCTCGTCGTTTAGCGGGATCAGGCGGCCGGTGCGGCCGTCGAGCACGACCTCGGGCGTGCCGTCGATGGCGAAGGCGACCGCCGGAACTTGCATCAACAAAGCCTGCACGACGGCGCGCGGCAGACCTTCCCACTGCGACGTATGGGCCAGAATATCGCAGCCGGCGAGCATGGCCGGAACTTCGGCGGGCGGGATGAGGCCGACCAGCGTAGTGCGCTCGGACAAACCCAACTGAGCCAGGCGAGCCTCGTATTCGGCCCGTTGGGCGCCGTCGCCGATCCAGACGAAACGCAGATTGGGCTGCCTCTTGGCCGCGACGGCCATGATCGGGATGAGCTGCTCGTAGCCCTTCTTGCGAAACAGGCGGGCGACGGTGCCAACAACCACATCGTCAGAGCCGACGCCCCACTCGGCGCGGATTCGGTCGCGGTCGGCGGCGCGCGGCGTAAACTGTCCAACCACCATGCCGGAGTAAACGGTGAGCAGCTTGTCGCGCGGGCAGACGCCGGCCGCGACGGTCTGGTCGATCAGCGCGTCGGCGACGGCGGCGATTGCGTGGGTCCGGCGAGCCGCCACGCGCTCGAGCCAGGCGAAGGTCTTGCGCACCAGCCAGGGCTGCGTGCGATTGAAGCTCATGCCGTGGATCGTATGGACGACGATGATCGGGATGCGAGCGTCGCGGGCAGCGAGACGGGCGACGATACCGGCCTTGCTGCTGTGAGTGTGGACGATGTCGGGCCGGAGCCGCTGGAATTCGGAGCACAGCAATCGCCGAGCGCGGAGGTCCATCCAGGGATTGATGGCGCGGATCAGCTCGCGGAGTTCTGTGTATTGGTAGCCGCCGACGCGGGCTCGTTCGACGAGCGAGCCCTCTGGCCCGGTTGTTGGGCCGGCGATGAGGGTGACGTCGTGGCCGCGTTGGTGGAGACCCTCGCAGGTCAGGAGGGTGTTTTCCTGGGCGCCGCCGATGATCAGGCGTGTGATTACGTGACAGATACGCATGGTTGGATTATGGCGCGGCCGATGGTGGGAGTCGAGAGGGGAGGCGCGCGGAGGTCGGCGAGATGAATGCAGCCGCTGTCGTCGAGATCGGCGGCGAGGCTGGAGTCGCCATCGCCGCCGTAATGCAAGCTAGGGCCGGCGACCCAGAGTCGTCGCGCGGCCCCCACAGGGTCATGGGATTCTCAGCGTCGCGCCGGTCGCCGTCGCACGCCGACGCGGTAGCCTCCCAGTGCCAGTAGCGTAAGCGGCATGAATGCCACCGCACCCGCGCCGCATGGCGCTACGAGCGCGCCGAAGGTCGGATCGATCTGGTTGAGAAGTTCCGCGACCTCGCCACTCACGAGGCCCGGCCCGCCGGCCGGCTGACCGGTGCCCGTCCCATTGGGTCCGACCGACTCACCGCCGGGCGACGCCTGGACACCCGTGGGCGACTCGTCATCGGAGGCGTCCGGTGCCGTCCCCGAGCCGTCGGCAACTTCGCCGTCTCCGTCCTCATCATCGCTGCTTGGCGGGCTCGAGCAATCGTCGTCCGCGACACCGCACCCGCATTCGCCGGGCTCGGTCTTCTCGGGATCGTCCGGGCAGCCATCGAGCCAATCAGGCAGGCCGTCCGCATCCGCGTCGTCCGCCCAACCGGCGGGATCGGGATCGATGTCGTAGGTGGCGCTGACGGTGGCCTGATCGTGAGCGGTCAGGACGAATGCAACTTCAACGCTCATGTCCTCGACGCTTTCGCCGATGGGCAGGAAACCGAACGGGGGCACGTTCTGCGATCCGGAGGCGGTTCCCCCGCTGCCCGCGGCGACCAGTGCGACCAGATGCGCAAACCGCTGGCCGCTGGGCGGCGGGCCGTTGAAGTAGGCCCGGAACGCTCCAGTGCCGCCGCCGCCCTCGCCGGTCAGGATCGCGCCGTCGCCGTCCATATCCCAAACCCTGGCCGACACCGCCACACGCCCTTCGGCCGCATCGGCGGCGATGCTTTCGAAGCGGAGTTCGCCGGTGCGGAAGGTGAAGGTAACGTCGTCAGCACCGGCGAGCAGACGCAGGCTGATGGCAAACCGACTTCCTTCCGTGATCTGTAGGTCCACCGCGTCCAGCGTCGCCAGGACTACGTCGGTCTCGGGATCGACGAATTCCAGCGTTTCACCGGCACCCCAAGACAGCGACTGCGCGTCGGAATCCCAGAAGAGCTCCGAGGCGGAAACGTCCAGGCTCGCGGACCCAGCTACACTTGTGGCCGAGATCTGGAGGAACTGCTCCGCAACGCCCACTTCCGCGGTCACCGGCAGACCAAGAGCACTCACGAACAGGACTGCCACCCCACATGACACTTGACGCCGCGCGTACCGTTGAATCCACATCCGCTAGCTCCTTCACCCATCGGGCAGAAGCGGGAACCGAACGGCCGGCACCCACAGCATCTACCCGCAAGACCCCACACTTGTCCGGACTCGACCAATCGCCGCCCGTTGAGAGTCGGCACAGGCCCATACCAAGACTCAGCGCGCATAACCGAGCGCGGAGCCCGGCTGCGGTCGGTCAGTCCTCATCCAGTTTTCCAAACGTGAGTGGGCCGAGGCAAGGCAAATCCAGACCCGATTTGGCTTGTTTCCGTTGACGCGTCCAGAACCCGCGCCCGCAGGTCCGTTATGGGATGCTGCGCCGGCTTGTGGATCGGAATCCGGAGCCGCCTACGAGCGGAGGTACTCCAGGGCGGCGTTGATGACGGGATCGGTGTATTCGAAGTCGGAAGGTTTGGTCTTTACCTCGATGTCGGGCGGGATGCCGAGCCCCTCGAACTCGCGGCCGTCTGCCGTCATGGCCTTCCAGCAAGGCAGAAAGACGGTGATGCCGTTGGGCAACTCGTGGGCTTGAGGATTTCCGCTGGAGCCATAGGAGGTCTCACCGATCAGCTTGCAGCCAGGTACGGTCTTCATCATCAGCAGAAAGGCCTCACAACTGCTCATGACGTGGCGGCCGGTGAGGACGGCGACCTTGCCGCGGAAGGTCGGATGTTCCCCGTTGGGCTGTAGGACGCGCTTGCTGGGCGGGCTGAATCCGCCGGGGGCGTTCTTGTCGCGGATGACGTGTTGGGCGTAGACGACGGGTTTGTCGACGAAGCAGCCGGCGACCTACTGGGCAAGGTCCTCGGAGCCGCCGCTGTTAAACCTCACGTCTATAATCAGTCCGTCAGCGTCGCCGAACTCCTCGAGAGCCTCTAACGCGGGCTTGATTGCCGCGGCTTGATCGCCGTTCCAGCCGGTGATGAGGATGTAGCCGTAGCCATCAAGGTAGCGGCCGGTGTAGACGAGCTGGCTGCGTTCCTTGAAGCCGGGCACGAAGTCGGACAGGCGTTTGAAGTTGCCGTTGGGCGGGACCGATCGACTGTGCGATGCGAAGTAGCGGTCGCCGA
>CAZUCH010000319.1:0-4410 GCA_964619045.1 uncultured Planctomycetales bacterium
GGGATTCTTGCCGTCGTGGCGCTCCTCGCGGTGGGGATGGTCGCATTTGTGACTTCGCGTTCCGTAATGAAGCCCATTGATGAACTCGCTCGCGCAGCCCGCAGTCTTACCCAGGGAGACTTGAATGCTCGCGTTCGAATCAGAACGGGGGACGAATTCCAACAGCTCGGCGACACCTTTAATGCGATGGTCCCTCGTCTCAAGGACCACCTGCAGATGAAACACGCTCTTCAAGTCGCGAAGGAAGTACAGCAGCATCTACTGCCGAGCGCTCCGCCGGTGGTGCAGGGCTTGGATCTATCCGGCCGGAGCATCTACTGCGACAGCACGGGCGGTGACTATTACGATTTTGTCGACTTCCTGCCTCATGCTCCCGGACAGGTCGGCGTCGCTGTCGGCGATGTCACAGGGCACGGCGTGGCCGCTGCTTTGCTGATGACGGCGGGGCGAGCGTTGCTGCGGGCTCACGCAAGCAAGCCCGGCGGTCTAGCGGTCCTGATGAAAGGCCTGAACCGTCACCTCAGCCCTGACATGAGCGGTGGCAGGTTCATGAGCATGTTCTACATGGTCTTTGATGCACGTTTAAAGCAGGTGCGATGGACGAGTGCCGGGCACGATTCTGCCATCGTCTATGACGCCGACGCCGGCACGTTCACGGAACTGGCAGGCGTTGATATGGCGCTGGGCATAGACCCGAGCTGGCAATACCACGAGCACGGGCCAGTGGGGCTGTCTCCCGGGCAAATCGTACTGATCGGGACCGATGGGATCTGGGAGGCTCGCAACGCCCGGGGCGAGTTCTTCGGGAAAGACGCTGTGCGCGACGTCCTTCGCAAGCATGCTCGCAAAGGGGCAGGGGAGATCAGCCAGGCGATTATCGACGCCGTGACCGCTTTTCGCGGCGACCATGAACAAGAGGACGACCTGACGCTTGTTGTGGCGAAGGTGGCCGGAGCATCCTGACGGCTGCCATTGGGTTCGTTTGAACAAGCCTGAAGTCGGCCAGACGTGTTCGCTTGGGGTCGACGGCGGCTTAGGAGAAGGGCACCGAGGTTCTTGTCGCTGCTTCTCCTGCATCTGTCGACGGGCGGGGCAGGCAACACTTGTTGGCACTGCATCCTCGCGATCGTCAAGCGCGAGACCTATCGGCGAGGGATTAGAGATCAGCGGAACGGCAGGAAGGCCCGGCGCGTGCCGGAGCTCCACGCTCGCTGGGGTTATCCGTTCCTCTTGGTGGCCATGGTTGTGGTTGTCGTTGGGATGGCCGTATACTTCCGACGCAAGGACTGGATCGGCGGTCAGCCGTCGGAGCGTCCAGGGCCGGAAGCGTGACTCTGTTTGCGTGCCGCGCGTCGCTTGGCGACGCCGGCTGGCTGGCAACCAGGGTCGCCACACGCGACAATGGCGTCGGTGGACGCTGGCCGAGGGCCTCTCGCAAGACGGGCTTCGCTCGTGGTGGCCTCTGTTGTGGAGGTAGTGACCGACATGCGACTTCATCTGAAAACGGGTGGTAAACGCCGCCCTCAACTTTTGTGCGTCTTGCTCGTCCTGCTGACGAGCGCGGCGGCAGGCCAACAGTCGCAGCCCTCGTCTGCGGGCGCGGACTCCGTCGGGCCGCAGACACAGCCCGCGACGCAGCGTGCCGAGCAACCGCCGCCGCGACAACCCGACTCGGCCGAGTCCACCGCAACCGGGCTGAGTACGGAGGAGGTCCAGGCGCGGATTGCACAGGTCCAAGTCACGCCCGACTTGTCCGAGGCAGTCAAGAACGAGTTGCTCGCGCTCTACAACCAAGCCTTGGAGCAGCTTGCCGCAGCCTCCGCATGGAGCGGGAAGATCGACGCCTTTGCGAAAGGGCGCATGGAAGCCCCGGATCTCCTGAAGGAGGTGAAAGACCGAATCGCCGGCGCAGGCGAGCGGGAGCGGCCGGAGCCGGATGCGCAGGCCGGGCTCGAACAACTTCAGCAGGAACTCGTTCAGAAACAGAGCCAGTTCAAGGCGTGCGAACATGAGGCCAAGGGCCTCGAGGACGAATCCAAGAACCGAGCCGATAGACAAGCCGCCATTCCCGGGTTGCTTGCGGAAGCGAACCGAAGGTTGGAGAAACTTCTCAAGGATTTGGGCGCGCCTCCGCCGGCGGGCACCGGCTCCCAGTTGCTGCTTGCGCGCCGGACCCTGGACATGACCCGGAAACGGGCCAGTGAGTTGGAGATCAGGGCGTACGAGGAGGAATCGCAATACTACAACGCGCGAAGCGGCCTCCTGGCGGCGCGGCGCGAACTTGCCGCGCTGGAGCTTGCCTTCGCCGATAAGCAGGCGGCCGCCTGGCGAGAGATCGTTGACAGGCAACAACAAGCTGAGCTGGATCGCCAACGTCAACAGGCCCAGGAGAACCTGCGGCGAGCCCACCCCGCCGTACGAGAACAGGCCCGCACGAACGACGCACTCGCTGAGGAGCTACAGGCCCTCAAGATCAAAATCGATGAGGCCAAGGCTGAGACCGGGGCTATCGAGAAGATCGTTCCCGCCATTACCAAGGAATTCGACTTCATACAGCGAAACGTCAACACGGCAGCCATATCCGATATCGGGCCGCTGATGCGCAGGCTGCGCGCGGAGATTACCAACTACCGCAGTTACGAACGCGACTTCAGACGAACGAGCGCCGAGTATGCCCACGTGACGCTTCGCCTCGCGACGGTGGGCGAGAATCTCGCCAATCATACAGCCACGAAAGCCGCGTATCTAGACGAGTTGCGGAGCAAGGAATCGGACGCGGACTTCTCCATGCTCATGCCGACGGTGGAGGAACTGTTTGCGTCGCGCAAGACATCCCTGACCTTGCTGGTGGATCTCTGCAATTCGTACCAAGTGGAGTTGCTGAAGCTGAGCGGCCTGGAAAGCGGGCTGTTGGCGAAGGTCAATGAATACGGCCTGTTCATCGACCGGCACATCTTATGGGTACCCGGCAAGTCCGTCTTCGAACAGCCTTTGCCGTATGACCTGACGCGCCGGGGCCGACCGGCGTTCATCACGCGATGCGTCGCTCTCGGCGAGTCAATCGTATCCGGGTTCTCAGAAGAGTTGGCGCACTCCATAGTGAGCGCCGGCCTTCTCGGATTGCTGTTTCTCTCTCGACGACGACTTCGTAGCTTCCTCCGAGAGACTGCGGGCCGCGTAGCTCGGGCCAGGAGCGATTCGTATGTGCTAACGCTGGCGGCACTGGGGGCGACCGTCGTCCTCTCCCTGGGCTGGCCCGCGGTTCTGTGGCTCCTCAGTCGGCACATCGCTTACCACCTGTCGATCGCGGACGATGCAACGTACCATCTTGCCGTCAATGTCGCACGGGGCCTGAATGCCGCGGCGATTGCCGTGCTGACGCTCGGGTTTCTCAAACTTGCCGGCGGGAGTAAGGGCATCGGAGAGGCCCACTTCCGATGGGATCTCGGAGCGATGCGGCTGACGCGGCGTCACGTCCCCTGGTTGACCTACCTCGGCGCGCCACTCGTGTTCCTCATCGCTTCCACGGAATACCAAGCTGATTTCGAGTGGAGCGAGTCCGTCGGCCGGGCCGCATTCCTCGTGGGCATGATCCTCCTTTCCGGCTTCGCCTGGAGGATGCTGCGACCGAATGGGGGGCTCTTCACACGACGGCTTCGCACGCGTCGCGCCGGATGGCTCCACCACCTGCGCTACGTCTGGTATCCGGCGGCGGTGGGAGCGCCGCTCGCGCTGGCCGGGATGTCGGCCGCCGGCTATCACTACACAGCCATCCAGTTTGCCGACCGGCTGGCCAAGACCGGCTGGCTCGTTCTGGCCCTGCTCGTCGTCCACGCCATGCTGGCCCGAGGCGTCGTCTACGCGCAACGCAAGCTCGCACTGCAGCGAATCAGCCCAACAGGCGAAGATTCCGCCGGCAAGGGCAGCGAGTCGGTGGCCGGGAAAGGCGAATCCCCAGCGCTCGACGAATCCAAGGTCGACCTGCTCGGCGTGGGCGATCAAGCGCGGCGGCTGCTTCGCGCGCTCGTCGTCCTGGGTCTCGTGATCGGCGTATGGGCAACATGGTCCGATCTCCTGCCCGCGTTGAGCTTCATGGAAGACGTGCGGATCTGGTCCTACGAGGTGCGAGCCGTTGCGCAGGGAGGCACCGCCGAGGGCGGCTTGACGCCGGCGGTCGCGCGCATGGAGTACATCACTCTCGCGCATGTCGTTTTCGCCGGGATCATAGCCGTTGCCACGATCATGTTGGCACGCAACATACCCGGCCTGCTCGAGATATCCCTCTTGCAGCGGTTGCCGCTCGACGCCGGCGGGCGCTTTGCCGTCACAACGCTCGCTCGTTACACGATCAGCATCATCGGCATGATCTTCGCCTTCAGCGCCATCGGCGTGAACTGGTCGAGTGTCCAG